>JAGHDA010000441.1 GCA_021160185.1 Verrucomicrobiota bacterium | reverse complement strand
GCAGAAGAACGTGAGGCAATTGGGCGGCAGCATGCGGCTGGGCGCGCAGCCGGTTCAGCTCCAAACCGGCTCGCTTGCCGCCAAGCTCTACGGCGCGTTCACTGTGAAGGAGCGCCATCGCCATCGCTACGAGTTCAACAACGCGTTTCGAGAGCAGTTCGAACAGGCCGGCCTCCGCATTGCCGGACTGTCCCCTGACGGGGAGTTGGTCGAACTGGTCGAGCTGGAGGGCCATCCGTTTTTCGTCGCCTGTCAGTACCATCCGGAATTCCGCAGCAAGCCCGACCGGCCGCATCCGCTCTTCCGCGGCTTCGTCGCCGCGGCGCTCGAATACATGAGCGCGCACGAAACGGCAGGCGCGAGCTGAAGAAGCCGTCCCGAAAGGAACGCGCCATGAAATGGATGTTCGTCCATGCGCATTATGACGATTTCGAGTTCACCGCCGGAGGAACGTTTGAGCTGCGCCGTCGCGCGGGCGGCGCCGAGCGCCTGGTGGTGATTTGCACCGACGGCGCAAGCGGCCACCATTTCCGTTCTCGGGAAGAAACGGCCAGCGTCCGCTTGGCCGAGCAACAGACCTCGGCGCAAATCGGCGGCTATCGCTTCGAGCCGCTTCGCCTGCCCGATGGACGGATTCCGCGCGAAGCCCGCTGGGAACAGGAGCCGGACCTGTTGCCCGCCTTGTGGAAGGCGATTCGGGATTTCGAGCCCGATTATCTGTTTTGCCCGCCCCTTCCCGGCAGCGCTCTGGCCGGAATCCACGTGGACCATGTGACCATTGCGGAGGCGGTGCGCCGCGTGGCTTATCTCATCAATGTGCCCCACGTCTACTTGCCTGAATATCCGGAATGCGCCGGCGACGAACGCCCGAGGAAAACGCCGGTGATCCTCCAAGTGGCCGATTCATATGTTGAGGAAGAGCAGGAATATGACTTGCTGGTGGACGTGGAGCCCGTGTTTGACGCTGTGGCTCGGATGAGCTGGAGCCACCAGTCCCAGATTCGGGAGTGGCTTCCGTGGGTGGGCCGCCATCGCATCGAACCGGCCGCCACGCTCGATGAATGGAAAGTTCAGCTCCGAGAGCGCTACCGGTTTCGCAACCGCAAGCTCGGCCTGGACACCGAGCGCCCTACCGAGCCGTTTGTCGTGACGGCATGGGGCGAGATCCCGTCTTTGGAGCAGCTGCGCCGCGACATTCCCGGCCTGACGCTGGATTTGAATCGACAGGCGCGTTTGGCGGATAAACTGGCCCGCTGGTCCGAGGATCGCATGTAGCCCCGGCCAGGCCGCAGGGTTTGCGGTTGCTTCCGCGGCCCGAAAACCGCATCCTTTGCGCCATGAGCGCAAGACCGGTCACTGTCGTCGCGCGGATGAAAGCCAAGCCGGGCAAGGAGGAAGAACTGCGCGCGGCGCTTCTCCAGCTCATCGAACCCACCCGAGCCGAGGGGGGCTGCCTCAACTATGATCTTCATCGGGCGGTCGAGGACCCGGCCTCCTTTCTTTTTCATGAGAATTGGCGTTCCAAGGAGGACTTGGACGCCCATCTCAACAAGCCGCACTTGAAGGAATTTCTCTCCCGAGCCGAGGAGTTGCTCGCTGAACAGCCCCAGATCACGCTTTGGGAGCGCATCGCCTGAGGCCATGAGCGCCGTGCGTCTCGCTCTTATCGGCTGCGGCGGCATCGCAACCCAGAATTACATCGGCGCGCTTCCCGCCTGTCCGGAAGCGCGGATCACCGTGGTGTGCGATCCGGATCCGGAGCGGCGCGAGCGGGCCCGCCGGGCGACCGGGGCGACGCGCGTCACGGCCGACTACCGGGAGGCGGCGGCCGCCGAGGAGGCGGACGCGGTGATCGTGGCCGCGCCCAATGCGCTTCATGCGCCGATCGTCCGAGCCGCCCTCGCCGCCGGCAAGCACACGCTTTGCGAGAAGCCGTTGGCCATGAACTATCCGGAGGCGCGCGAACTGGCGGAGCTGGCCGAGCAAGCCGGCGTGCGTCACATGACCGCTTTCACCTACCGGTTCGTCCCCGCCATGCGCTGGTTGATGGAGCTGACCCGCCGCGGCGCGTTCGGACGTATCCTCCATTTCCGTTCCTGTCGGCTGCAGGATTGGGGCGGGCGTTTCCTGGGTTGGCGGCAGCTTCGTCGCATGGCCGGCACGGGCGAGATCGGCGACATGCTTTCCCATCGCGTCGATTTCGCACGGCAGCTCGCCGGCGAGTTCGAGAAGCTCGTCGCCTCTGCGCGCCAATTTGTGCCTTTGCGCGGCGGCGCAGTTTCGGAGTTGGAAGATTGGGTCGGCGTCCTGGGGGCTTTCCGAAGCGGAGCCACGGGAGTGATGGAAAGCAGCAAAACCGCCGCTGGACACAATGAGAGTTGGCGAAGCCGCGACTACGTGGAGATCAACGGGGAGGAAGGATCGGCGGTTTATTTTACCGAGCGGTGGAACGAACTTTGCCTTGGCAAACCCGGCGGGGAAGGGTTGAGCGCCGAGTCGGTCCCGCGCGAATATTGGCTCTGGCCCGGGTCCCGTCGCGATCCGGAGCAAGGCAATCCTTTGCTCACGTTTCGTTACGACCAGCTTGTGGAATTCGTTCAGGCTGTGAGGGAGCAACGGGACTGCGCAGCCACGTTTTTCGACGGAGCGGCCGCGCAGGCCGTCATGGACGCCATCGTTATTTCGGCGGAGGAGGAGCGGTGGGTCCGCCTCTCGGAGCTTGATCGGAAAGGGGACAATCCTCGCGGCTGATTGACCTTTCGGGTCGGCGGGGTTATGATCCGCGATTGAGGGGCAAAGGAGTCTGCCCTGCCGCGCCTCTCGCGGCGAACCGCCTCCCGGCTGATGACTCCTGCCGCGAACCGTAGCAACGGTAGGAGACGCAGATGACTCGGCATAGCGCACAGACTCTGGAAGCCGGACCGGGCAAGGCGGCAAGGAACGGCGCGCATGTTCTCTCCTCTTCATCCCCGGCGGGGAACGAGGCGGTTGCGCCGCCTCCGGAGGCGATCCGCCCCGCTCTTGACCGGGCCGCGCGCCTGGCCCAGGAGTTGAACCTTTCCCACCTGCGCCCCCAAATCGAGGCGGCCCGTCGCTTGTTGGCCGCGCCTGATCAAATCGACGTCGCCGTCTTCGGGCGCTTCAAGGCCGGCAAAAGCTCCTTTCTCAACTGCCTCGTCGGCCGCGATGTCCTGCCCATCGGCGCGGCGCCCCTGACCGCAGTGGTGACCCGCCTCCGCCACGGGCCGGTGGAGAGAGCGGTCGTGCGCCGGTTGGACGGGACCTCCGTGGAAATCCCGATCGATGAAATCCGCGCCTACGTGGCCGAGGCGGAAAACCCTGGAAACAAGAAAGGCGCGGCTTTTGTGGACGTGGAGCTGCCCGCCTTGCGGCCTTTGGCCCCTCTTCAATTCGTGGACACGCCGGGGTTGGACAGCGCCTTTGCGCACAACACCGAGGCGACCCGGGCGTGGCTCCCCAATGTGGGCGCGGCGTTGTTGGCGGTCAGCGCGGACGCGCCGCTTTCGGAACAGGACTTGGCCTTGCTGGAGGAACTCCGCCGGCATACGCCCCGCATCGTCCTCATCCTGACAAAGATCGACCTGCTCACCGAAGCTCAACGCGCTGAAGTGCTCGCCTTTGTCAGCGATCAATTGGCCAAACGCCTTGGCGATCCCGCTCCTGTCTTTCCCTATTCGGTCCGCCCCGGCTTTGAGGGGTATCGGCAGGACCTGCTTGATCGGTTCTTGCTTCCCTTGGTGAAAAATCGGGCTCGGGCCGGAAGCGACATTGCGCGCCACAAAGTGGATTCACTTCTCCAGGCGCTTCTGGATTACGTCCGCGTGGCGGTCGCCGCCGCCGAGCAGGCCGAGTCCGCCCGGGAAGCCTTGCGCCGACGGTTGGAAGAAGAGCGCAACCGATTGGAGGCGTTGAGTGAGGAATTGTGCGTAATGAGCTACCGTTGGGCGGGGCAGGCGTTGGAGAGGTCGCTGGAGCGGCTCCGCCCGGATCAGCGGGCGCTCCAGGAGAAGATTGTGCGCGAACTCCGCGCGCAGTTCCCGAAGTGGCGCATGCGCGCCCCTCAATTCGTCCGCGCCTACGGCCGATGGCTCCGGGAGCGGCTGGTGGAAGAGCTCGGCGCGCTTTCCGACCGGCGGCGTGAGGTCTTCTGCGAGCCGTTGGGAAAGAGCCGTGATTACCTCGCGCGCGTGGTCGAAGCGTTTCAGGATCGACTCGCCCGGAGCGTGAAAGAGGCGCTGGGCGTGGAAATGGGGCGGCGGGAGTTTGTCCCTCAGCTCCGGGAGCCTCAAGCCCCGCCGGTGGATGTGAGCACCGAGTTCATGATTCCCATGGAGCTGGCGGGACATCTCATTCCCATGACGCTCTTTCGCAAGGCGATCGAGAAGAACCTGCTCCGGCGGGCCCGGTACGAGGTGGAGAAAAACCTTTCCCGACTCGCGGCGGACTGGCGCGCCCGGATTCGCCCCGCGATGGAAGAGCTCAATCGGCAGGCGCTCGAGTACGCCCAAAGCGAGCTGGAGGCGATCCAACGGATGGCTTCTCAGCAAAAGTCGGCCTTGCCTCAGCTTCAGGAAACAGTCGCCGAACTGGAGGCGTTGCGTCTTGATCTCCGGCCGTCGGCTGCGACAAAAGGAGACGAGCGCACGGGTTTCCGTGACGCAGGATGAGCCGCGCGCGCTCCTTGCGGAGCGCGTCTCGGGGAGCCGGGACGTTTCAAGGAGCGCGGCTGTCGCGAGCGATCGGTTGTCGGGGAAGCGGTTATGGGAGAAGAGGCGAGGCGCAGATCAGAGGCGTCGGGCGCCGGCGGCCATTCCCAAGGAAGATGGCTGAACCGGACGGTGCTGGGCGTCGGCCTGGCCTCGCTTTTCAGCGACTGGTCCCACGAAATCGCCACCTCGATCCTCCCGGCGTTTCTCGCGGCGATGGGGGCGTCCGCCGGGTGGTTGGGATTGATCGAAGGGGTTTCCGACGGCTTTTCCAGCTTCGCAAAGCTGGCTTCGGGGTATTACACTGATCGCCTTCGCAGACGGAAGCCGGTGGCTGTGATCGGCTATGCGGTCACCGCCCTCGCCACGGGGTCGTTGGCGTTGGCGAGCGCCGCCTGGCATGTGTTGCTTGCCAGATCGTTGGGTTGGCTTGGACGCGGCGTGCGCACCCCGGTGCGGAAAGCGCTGCTGGCCGCCGCGGCAACGCGGGAGACCTACGGGCGCGCTTTCGGCTTTGAGCGGATGATGGACACCGTCGGGGCGATCATTGGCCCGGCCACAGCGTTTTTGTTGCTCCGTCAATTTCACTTGGCCTATCCGGCGGTGTTTGCCCTGGCTGCGATTCCGGGATTGCTCGCTGCGGCGGCGATGGGGCTGCTGGTCGCTGAGCGGGGGCGCCGCTCCGTGCCGCATGCGAGCTTCGGCGGCAGCTTGCGCGCCTTGCCTCGCCGGTTCCGCCGTTTCCTGGGAGCAGTGGGCGTGTTCGGTTTGGGCGACTTTGCGCATTCGATGCTGATCCTTCTAGCGGCGCAAAGCCTGACCCCGTCGATGGGCGCCGCCGGGGCCGCCGCAGCTGCGACCGGACTCTACGTTCTCCACAACGTCTTCTACGCGGCCTTCTCGATGATCGCCGGATGGTTGGCCGACCGCATGCCGAAGAAATTCTTGTTGGCGGGGGGATACTTCCGGGGGGCGTTGATGGCCTTGGCCGTCGTTTTTCTCCCGATGGGTCTGGGGACGCTGGGGCTCGTGTTCGTCCTCGGAGGCGTGTACGTGGGGATCGAGGAAACCTTGGAAGATTCACTCTGCGCCGAGCTGGTGGACCAGGAGCGGCATGGGATGGCCTTCGGCTTGCTTTCCGCCGTCAATGGCGCGGGCGATTTCCTCTCGAGCGTGATCGTGGGGGCGGTCTGGAGCGCGGCGGGGGCGGGCGCGGCCTTTGGCTATTCCGCGATTTTGTTCCTTGCCGGCGGCGCAATGGTCTTGGCGCTGCCTCGCTCCGAGCCGACCTGATATCTCGGCGGCCAAAAGGAACGCCCCTTCGGG
>JAGHDA010000029.1 GCA_021160185.1 Verrucomicrobiota bacterium | reverse complement strand
GCGGCGAGGTGGCGGTGGACGGCGCGGGCTCGGCGTTTGTGTCCGAAGGAACAGGCGCGAGCTTCGGGGGCAAAGCGCGGCTCCTGGCGACCGGCGGCGGTCGCGTTTCGGTGGCGGGGCCTTCCTTGGAGCTGCCGGGCGATTGGCGGCGGAATGTGACGATTTTTATGGCGAGCGGGGCGGGTTCGGAAGTGGACGCAAGCAACCTCCAGAGCCTTACCGTTCCAGGGGCGAATTGGGGCCGGTATGATTACTCTGTGGTCGCCACCAATCAGGGCCTGGTGAACCTTTCCGGATTGGCGGTCGCCGTGGGCGCTCGGCAGAACGACTACGGCAACGACGACTGGCTGACCTTTCGGGTGGACGACGCGGGCGAGTTGAAGCTGGACTCCCTGCAGCGTGTCTCGCGCCGGACGCGGTTTCTCTTGGGCGAATCAATGGCCATGCCCGCGCTGGATGTTGTCGAGTGGGGGCGGTTCGAGCTGGAGGAGGGAGTCAGCCTGGCTCTGCCGGGCTTGAGCCGGATGGAAGGCGGCCAACTGGTCGTCCCGCTCGGGGCGGAGATCACGGCGAGCAACGTGGTGGCCATCCGGTCCACGACGATTGACTTGAGCGGAAGGGGCAGTCTTATAGCGCCTTCCCTGACGGATCTGAGCAGGAGCGCGCTGGACCTCCAAGCCGGCGAAACTTTTGTTCACGGCAGCCTCCAGCAAGTGGACGGGTTGAGCCTGAGCGTGGGCGAGGGTGTTTCGATCGACTTGGACGCGGTGAGCTACGATTTGCCCAACGATTGGCGCGGCCACAGGACGCTGTTGGCGGCGGACGGCGCGGGCGCGCAGGTTACGGCCGAGGAGTTGGAGTCGCTGACCGCCCAAGGCGGCAACTCCGGCGCGTGGGATTACGCTGTGGCCGCGCGCAACGGGGGGGCGCTTGACTTGAGCGGGCTGCGTTCAGTGACCGGCCCCCGAACGGACACTTTCGGCAACGATGACTGGCTTACTTTCTACATCCAAAGCGGCGGGCAGCTCGATCTGAGCGGCCTTGAGCACGTGAGCCGACGGGCGCGATTCCAAGTGGAGGAGCCCCTCGCCCTTCCCACACTGCTTAATGTCTCGGGCGGCGCGCGCTTCAACGTGGCCGGCGGCGCGGCGCTGGATCTCGCCCATCTTCAGTCTGTGGACGGAGCGACCTTCCAGGTGGATTTTGCGGGTTCGGTGGAGGCCCCCGCTCTGACTTCGGCCCAAAACATGACGCTGGATGTGGCGGTGGGGGGGCGGTTCTACGCCCCGGCGCTGGCCGACATCAGCGGGATCTCGGCGGACCTGGGGCCGGGCCGGGACATCACCTTCGGAGCGGTTTCCGAGTTGAGCCGGGCCAGCCTGCGGGTGAGCGGGCCGGCTCCTCTCACCGTGACGGCCACCAATTACACGCTCCCCAGGTGGAACGCTTCCCGGACGTTGTTTGAGGCGGACGGCGTGGGGGCCGTCCTGGACCTTTCCAGCCTTCAGGGATTGAGCGTGGAAGGCGGCGATTGGGCCGGGAGAGACTACGCGATCCAGGCGCAGAACGGCGGACGAATCGACCTTTCCGGCCTGGCAGCCGTTGTGGGAGCGCGGTTCGACGCTTACGGCGGAGATGACTGGCTTTCCTTCTATCTGGAGACCGGGGGCGAACTGACGCTTGACTCCCTGGAAACAATCTCCCGCCGGACGCGGTTTATCTTGCATGAGTCCTTGACCCTTCCTGCCCTGACCGCCGTGGAATGGGGGCGGTTCGAGCTGGCGGAGGGGGTTGCCCTGAACATGCCGGCGTTGGAGCGGGTGGAAGGCGGCCAACTCGTGATTCCCTCCACGGCTTCGATCAACGCTCCGACAGCCGAGGCGATCCGGAACACCACGCTGGATTTGACCCCGGGCGGCCGCCTGATCGCGCCGAATGTGAGCGATCTGAGCGGCTCCGCGCTCACCCTCGAGTCAGGCGAGGATGTCCAGTTGGGAACCATCACGAAGTTTGACCAGGCCAGCCTCACCGCCGGCTCTGGCGCGGAAATCCGGGTCGACGCGGAGAGCTATGTGGTGCCTGAGGATTACCGGGCCAATCGCGTGATTCTCTCGGCGGACGGGGTTGGGGCGCGCGTCTTTGCCCCCTCGCTTTCCCGCATCGAAACTCCCGGCGCTTGGGGAGCGCATGACTACGCCGTCGTTGCCCGTTCCGGCGGCGAGGCGGATTTGCCGGCGTTGGGGACGCTGATAGGATGTCGCGCCGACACTTACAGCGCCGACGATTGGCTCACGCTTCGCGCCGAGTTGGGCGGAGTGATGCGGGCGGGCGATTTAGATCTCCAGCGCCGCGCGCGCGTGGTCGCCTCCGGGGCAAACACGCTGATGGCCGCCCGGAGCCTCGCGGTTCAAGCGCCCGCCTTGGTGCAGATCGCCGGCCCGGCCGTGTTGGAGCTGGAGGGCGATTTTTCCTTCAACAACACCGCCGAAGAACAGATCGACCTGGACGACGCCACGCTCCGCTTTGTTGGCTCGGGCGCGCACCGGCTCGAGGCGGGCGGGACCGACGGAGGGCCCAACGGCTTTTCTTCCGGCAATTTCGGGATCGGACGGCTCGAGATCGGCGAGCCGGGGCGGCCTGCGGACGTGCTGGCGGTGGATCTGGTTGACAACGGCCACCGCGGCGAGGGCGGCGCGCCGGAGGCGCTCTACCTTTACGGCAGCCTGGCCGGCGAGGGGATTGCGCTTGCTCCCGGATCTCGATTGATCGTGGGCGAGATTCCCGTCTACGCCCGCGTCGGAGGCAACATGGTGTTGCTTAACGACCTGCTCGGGGGCGCCGAGGCGGTCGCCTTCGGAGAGGGCCTTCTCGCCCGGCGCGGCGGCGCAGCGGTGGTCGCCATGACTCCCAGCGGTTCGGTGCTTCCCGTGTTGGACCATGTGGATTTGGACTTCAACATGGCGCTGGATCCGGCCGGCTTTACGACGGATGACGTGGAGATCACAGGGCCTTCCGGCGACGTTCCCGCGCTTTCCGTTTCCCAGGTGGACGCGGACACCTGGCGCGTCCAGTTCCCCGGCCAGAGCGCCCACGGCGTCTACCGGATTCGCGTGGGACCGGATGTGCCGGATCTGACCGGCTTGCTGCCTCAGATGGATCAGGACGGCGACGGAACGGCCGGAACGGCCGCGGATGTGTTCGAAGGCGAGGTGCTGGTGGACACGCAGGGGCCGCTGCCCCTCATGGCAACGGCGTTCAACGGTTCGGCGTGGATCGGGGTGCGGTTTGACGAGGCGCTGGACACCAACATCGCCGCCGCGCCGGAGCGCTACGAAATCGCCGGCATCCACCCTACCAACGTCCTCGTGCGGGCGGACGGCAAGACCGTCGAGCTGCGCATGCCCGAAGCGCCGATCGTCCCTTACACCTTGCACACGAGCGGCTTGAAAGACCTTCTCGGCAACGAGCAGGCCGGCGTCGAGTCAGTGGACGCAGATGTCTTCCCGCTTACCGGAATCACATTGGGTTCGCCGACGCCGCCGGTCGAAGCCTTCACCGCGGACAACCGGCGATTCGAGTTTTACGACGGCGGCGGCGACATCTGGTCGGGCAGCGACAGGTTCCGGTTCTACCAGGAGCCGCGCGAGGGCGACTTTGACGTCCGCATGCGGGTGGAGGAGCTCCAGAGCAACTCTCATTACGCCCGCGTGGGCGTCATGGCCCGCGAAAAACCGACTGCCAACAGCAGGCACATCTCCGT
>JAGHDA010000214.1 GCA_021160185.1 Verrucomicrobiota bacterium | reverse complement strand
GGTCACCCCCATCCCGTGGAAGGCGGCCAGGACATGCTCCACGGTGCGGATGCGCGCCTTGCCCTTGCCCAGGGTCGTGCAGCGGGTCGTGTCCGCCACGTTGTCCGCCGCGGCCTCAATCTCCGGCCTGGACTCGAGATCCGTCCGGCGAAAACGAATCCCCGCGCCCGCAGGGGCCGGGCGGAAGGTCATCGTAACTTTTTGCCCGGTGTGGAGTCCGATTCCCGAGGCGCTGACCGGCTCGCGAATGGTCTGCTGTTGTCGCACGGAGTGGGATTAAAGCGGCCGGAGGGTTTCGTTGGCAAGTCCGGCGGCTGGCGAGGGGCCAAGCGCGCTCAGAGCGCCGCGCCGCCGCCGGCCGGCTCGCCGGAGCTCGTTCCGGGCGCAGAAACGGCCGCCCAATCGCCGCCCGGGTTGCCCTCGCCCGATTCCAAGCCCAACAGGCCCAACGCCTCGCCTACCAAGTAAAGCGAGCCGGTGATCACCCGCATAGGCGCGCGCGCGGTCTTCGCCAACGCCTCCCGCAGATCCCCGGCCGTCCGAACCGGCAACCCGGGCCGAGTCAAGCGCGCATGCGCCGCCAGCCGCCCCGGATCCGCGCTCCGACTGCTCGCCACCGGCGCAAGCCATGCCGCCTCCGCCTCCTCGGCGAACGCCTCCCACATGCCGGGCCAGTCCTTGTCCTGCAGCGCCCCGGCAACCAGGACGTAACGCCGGCCGGGAAACAACTCGCGGAGAGTCGCGGCCAAAGCGCGGGCCCCGGCCGGATTGTGCGCCCCGTCCAGCGCCGTCAGACGGCCCTCCGCGTCCCGCACCGTCTGGCACCGGCCGGAGAGGCGCACGCTTTCAAGGCCTTTCCGAAGGGCGAACGAGGAAACAGGAAACTGCGGCTGGAGAACCTCCGCAACCGCAAGGGCCAACGCGGCGTTGCGGCGTTGATGCGCGCCGGGCAACGGCAGCCGCGCTTCCCGGATCGGCGGCGCCTCGAGATCCTCAGGGCCCACCGTCCGCAAAGGCGCGCCCGCCTCGAACGCACGCCGCCAAATTACGTCCAACGGCCCCGGCTCCTCCACGCCGGTCACCGCCGGCGCGCCCGGCTTAATGATCCCCGCTTTCTCAGCCGCGATCGCCTCCAACGAGTCTCCCAGCCACTGCTGGTGATCAAACTGAACGTTGGTGATCACCGCGGCCGAAGGGCGCACCAGGTTGGTGGCGTCCAGCCGACCGCCCATCCCGGTCTCCCACATCACCAACTCGCACCCCTGCTCCCGAAACCAAAGCAGGGCCATGACCGTCGCCATCTCGAAGAAAGTCGGCGCAAAGCCGGGGTCGTTCGCCGACGCGATCCTCCTCTCCAGCTCTTCGGCAAGCCGCACCACATCCGCCTTCCCGATCGGCCGGCGGTTGACCTGCATCCGTTCGCGAAAGCTGACCAGATGGGGCGAAAGAAAAAGGCCCACGCGGTAGCCCTGGGCCCGATAGATCGCCTCGAGCATCGCGCAGGTGGAGCCCTTGCCGGTCGTGCCGGCCACATGGACAAAGCGCAGATCCTGGTGGGGATTGCCGACCAAAGCGGCCAGCCGCCGCACGTTCCGAAGCCCCAGCTTCATCCCCAACCAGCGGCGGGCGTATAGCGCGGCAATGGCCTCTTCGTATGTCATCCCGCCCTGCTCTCTCTCCGGCGCCCGGGCCTCAATGCCGAAAATGCCGCGCGCCGGTAAACACCATCGCCATCCCCTTCTCGTCCGCCGCCTGGATCACCTGCTCATCGCGAATCGAGCCGCCGGGCTGGATGACCGCAGCGGCCCCGGCTTCCGCGCCCGCCAGCACGCCGTCAGGAAACGGGAAAAAGGCGTCGCTGCAAAGAACGCTCCCTTTCAACGAAAGGCCCGCTTCCTTCGCCTTCCAGGCCGCGATCCGGACCGAATCGACCCGGCTCATCTGCCCCGCGCCCACGCCGAGGGTCCTGTCTTTCGCCGCAAACAAAATCGCGTTGGACTTGATGTGGGGGATGATCCTCCACCCGAACCGCATCGCCGCGATCTCCTCCTCCGTCGGCGCGCGCTTGGTCGCCGTCTTCCAGGCGCTCGGCTCCGTCCGCTTCAGGTCGCGTTCCTGCCACAGGTAGGATCCCGCGCCCACGCTGCGAACTTCCCACGGCGAGTCCCGCCGCGGATCGCGAAGCATCCGCACCAGGCGCAGGTTCTTCTTCTTCTCCAGCCTCGCCAGCGCCTCCGGCTCGAAATCCGGCGCCACGATCACCTCGCTGAAGATCCCCGCGATCGCCTCGGCGCAAGGCCCGTCCAGCGGACGGTTCACGGCGATGATCCCCCCAAAAGGCGCCTGGCGGTCGGTGGCAAACGCCTTCTCCCACGCCTCGACAAGCGCGGCCCCCTGCCCCACGCCGCACGGATTGGTGTGCTTGAGGATCGCCACGGTGGGCGCATCCCCCTCGAACTCGGCGATCAACGCCGCGGCGGACGTCAGGTCCAGGATGTTGTTGTAGGAAAGCTCCTTGCCGTGAAGCTGCCGGAAGAATTCGCCGAAACGCCCGTAAAGCGCTCCCGCCTGATGCGGGTTCTCCCCGTAACGAAGGGGCTGAACCAACGGGGCGTGGACGATCAGCGTGGGCGGGCAGCGGCCGCCGCACGGCGCCTTCTCCCCCCCGGCGAAAAACCGCGGCAAGTGCGCCGCGATCGCCGCGTCATACGCCGCCGTCCGCGCAAACGCCTTGGCCGCCAACCGACGCCGCAGCTCCAGCGTCGTGCCGCCCAGCCGCTCGATCTGCTCGGCCGTCTCCGCGTAATCGAGGGGGTCCGTCACCACGGTCACAAACTGATGGTTTTTGGCCGCGCTCCGAACCATCGCCGGCCCGCCGATGTCGATGTTTTCAATCGCCTCCTCCAACGCAGCCTCGGGCCGCGCCGCCACCCGTTCGAAGGGATACAGGTTCACAACCACCAGATCGATCGACCGAATCTCGTGCGCCTCAACGGCGTCGACATGGGCAGGATTGTCCCGGACAAAGAGGATCCCTCCGTGAACCCGCGGATGAAGCGTCTTGACCCGACCGTCGAGCATCTCCGGAAACCCAGTGAACTCGCTCAGCTCGGTCGTCCGAATCCCCGCCTCCCGCAACGCCTTGGCGGTGCCGCCGGTGGAAATCAGCTCCACGCCCCACCCCGCCAGGATCTGGGCGAAGGGAATCAGCCCGGTTTTGTCATACACGGAAAGCAACGCGCGCCGAATCTTCACCATAACCGCGCTCAGAATCCGCCCTCTTCCCCCGCCCGTCAACGGGAATCGGTTTCACGCCGAGGCGACAACCCGCCGCCGGCTGCTCGCGCGTCGGACGAGCAGGAAACACCCGAGGCGCGGGCCCCGGCGGGGAAGCTTTGGACACAAACCGGGCCGTCGTCATTTTTCGGAAGCGCGGCGCATGTGAGCCGCGATGAGGCGGGCAAGCTGTCTGCGCGCCGTCCGGTAGGCGGAGGGATCCTTCTCCCACTTGAAAAACGAATCGGCCAGTGGACGCACGATACGCTCGGCCTCGGCCCGCAGCCCCATCCGATCCACCGTCGCCAAGTAGTCGTAATCCTCAATGCCGTCCCGCAGCGCCTTCAGGCGAATGGCGGGCGCGACCCCTTCATAGCCCACGGCGCGGGCGGGATAGACTAGCGAGCCTTCGCCGTTGAAGCGAATGGCCTTCCGTCCGGGCGTTTCCCTGCCCCCGGGGGTGTAGTGCGGCGCTTCGGTCCAAGGGTCCTTGACTTGCTTCCAATACGACATCCCGCCCCAGTAGAGCAGACCGGTGATGTGATGCCGCCAGGCGATCCAAGCCGGAACGCGGTAATTCAGCAGCGGATAATCGATATGCCACCAGGGAGTGGGCTTGCCCTGACACAAGGCGGTGTAAGTCCAAATCCGCTCGCCCAGCGCGCGGCGCGCGGCGGCGCTCTCCGGCCGGAACAAGGAGAAGAGAGGACACCAGATGTCCACCGCGCCGTAAAGATCGCCCCAGGCGCTGTCCGCCCCGCCCATGCCGGGCGCGGTCCACGTCTGCTCGACGACCAACACCTTGACCGCCGAGCGCGCCTCCCGGATGGCCCGACCCCAACGCCGCACGTAGCGATAGGCCTCGGCGTCGTTCGGCTCGTCCTTCAGGTAGACGTAGAAAACCGTCTGCGGCCGGGCCAGCTCCCGGGCCGCGCGGTCAAACGCCCTCAGCCACGCGTGGAGCTTGGCGCGCTCCCGATCCGGATCGCGGATGACGCCGGCCGGGTGAGGAACCGCCAATGCGTTGACATGGAAGCGGTCCACAAACTCGCGAAGGGCGCGAACGCGCGCCGCCGGGATGCGATACGAGCCGTCCGGCATGGCCTTGGGACGCAGCCAATCAGCCGGCGGCGCGGCGTTGACGCGGTGAGCGGCGGCCAGGGCGGCGCATTGGGCGTCGATTCCCGCCCAGTTCGTCGGCTCGGGCTCCAGGCCGCGCCGGGCGCGCTCCCGATAATAGGCGCGCAGGCGAGCCGCCGGGGAGCCGAATGCAGTCTTCATGGCCGGCGTCCGCGGCAGGGCGAACGGCCACACTTCAAGGGCGACCGGCAGGTCCGCCCTCCGGCCGTCGGCGGCGCTCACGCGGCATCGCCCCTCGTACCGCCCCGGCGGCGCGTCTTCCGGAACATGCACATCCACCCAAAACCCGCGCGTCTGGTTCGCCGGCAAGTCAAACGGCTCGGCCCGGAAACGGCCGGACCGCAGCGGATGCCCAGTCAGCGGATGTGCGAAGGGGATAAGGGGATCCGGGTAGTAATCGGGCTTGAACCGCTCGTTCCGGTAAGTGCCGACGCTCAGCTTGAGCTGACGCTGGCGGTAGAGGCGAAAGTCGCGCGATCCGATGAGAGCGCCTCCCGGCCCCCGCAACGGGGTCACCTGGAGCCGTATGCCGGCTACAGGCTCATCCGCGCGCAGCAACACCTGAAAGCTCTCCCACTCGTTCCGAGCGGCCGCCAGTGAAACCGTCCGGTTCGTCCCTGGCGGCTCGCTGCGGCAGACATGCCGCGTCTCCGTCACCGTCCAGACATGCCATGCCGCGCGCGCGTCCGAGCCCAGTCCCCACACCCCGACCCACGCCAACGCCAGACGCGCCGCCGCGGCGGGCGGAAAGGCGGCCCTTACCCTTGGCCAAGCTAGGCGATTCATGCCGCCAGTAAGCGCCTCGGCGCTCCCCTGTCAAGCGACAACTCCGCCCCGCCCGCAAGCCGCGCTCAGGCGTCCGTCGCTGACCGCCGGAGCGATTCGGGCTACTGTATGTGGGAAAAAGGAACGCGAGAGCGAAGAGAGCGCCGGAGAAAACGCCCGTGAGACTCGGCCCGCTTCAACTTGAATCGAACCTGTGGCTGGCCCCGCTGGCGGGCTACACCGCCCTGCCCTTCCGGCTCATCGTGCGGGAGCTGGGCGGCGCGGGCCTGGCGACGACCGAACTGGTCAACGCCCGCTCCCTGTTGGAAGGGCGGCGCAAGGCGCTGGAGCTGATCCAGACCCATCCCAAGGACCGGCCCCTGGCGGTCCAGCTCTTCGGAACGAACCCCGAGGAGCTCGCCGAAGCCGCCCGGCGGTTGGAAGAGCGCGGAGCGGACGTCATCGACCTCAACATGGGCTGCCCCGCCCCGAAGGTGTGCCGCACGGGGAGCGGCTCAGCGCTGCTGCTCGACAAGGCAAAGGCCGTCGAGCTGGCCGCAAGGGTCGTCAACGCCGTCCGCGCGCCGGTCACCGTGAAAATGCGCCTCGGCTGGGACAGCCGCTCCTTTTCCGCGCCTGAGCTGGCGCGCGCGTTGGCGGAGGTCGGCGCGGCCGCGGTCGTGGTCCACGGACGCACGCGCGAGCAGGGCTTTTCCGGCCGGGTCGATCTTGCAGGCATCCGCGCCGTGGTCGAAGCCGCCGGGAGCATGCCCGTGCTGGGCAACGGCGACGTCGCCACGCCCCAGGCGGCCCGGCGGATGATCGAGGCAACCGGCTGCGCCGGAGTCAGCATCGGCCGGGGCGCTTTCTACAACCCGTGGATCTTCCAGGAAACTCTCCATTACCTCCGCACAGGCGAGCTGCTTCCGCCCCCGTCTTTCGAGGAGCGGCTGCGGCTGACGCGTCGGCACCTGGAACTGATGGTCGAGGTCTTCGGCGAACGCCGCGGCTGCCTCATGTTCCGCAAGATCGCCCCCTGGCACGCGCGCGGCTTCGGGCCGGCCGCTGAATTCCGCCGGCTCGTCTCGAGGCTCGTCTCGCTAAGCGAATTCGACGCGATCCTCGAGCGCTACCTTGCCTGGCGACGGCAATTCACCGACGAGCGCGGCGAGCTGCTGCCCCGCTACCGTCCCCGCCGGCCGGAGGAACCGGCGCCCCAGCCCGTCCCGACCCCCAAACGCCCGCATTCGGGCTGGTGAACCCCGCGCTCCCGTCAGGACGCTGACGAAGCGCCAGGCTTCGAGCGTCCCGGGTTTGACTGCGGCAAGCTCCACAAGAAACCGCGTCGCCCAGGAAGAGGCCCTCACCGGGCGAACGCGCCGGAGCGGAGGCTTCGTCCGCTCCGGCGCGGGGGTGAATGCCGCAGAAACAGCCGCCCTACTTGCCGCCTGCTTTCTGGCGGGCGGTTCGGAGGAATCGCTGGATTCGTTGCTTGATCGCTCCGCCCGCTTTCGCCTTGGCGGCCGCTTCCAAGGAAGGAACCAGCTTGGCGGCGGTCTGGGCGTCAGCCCGTTTCAGGAGCGCCTCGGCCACGGAGGCAACCGCCGCGGCGGCTTCGCCGCTGATCTCCGGATCCTGCAGCCGTTCGGCGGCCATGGCCGCCGCCTCCGGCAATGGCGTGTGGCTGAGCGCTGAGAGGAGCAAGCGCCGCTCCTGGAGCCCTTTGGCCAGAGGCGCCGCCTGCCGGCACATCTGCAGCCGCTGCGCCGCGGGGGCTTCGCCCTGGGCGGCCAGGCGCAAATAACCGCGCAACGCGACGGCGCGATCCGCTTCGCTCGGGGCGGACTTGGCCAGTTCGAGCAGCTTGGGGGCGACTTCCACGCCCCGCCAATCGGCAAGGAGCCGAAGAGCGGTCTGGCGAACCGGCCCCGATTCGCCCAAGGCCGCCTGAAGCGTTTCCAGCGCCTCCGGCGCGCCGGAGGCGGCGATCAACCGCAGAAGGGCCTGCTTTTGCGGCGCGCCGGTTTGCGGCCGGCTCAGGGCCCGGCGAAGCCGCGCGAGGATCCGGGCGGAGAAGCCCTCGCGGGCGAGAACGGCGTTGAGCGCCTGTTCCGCAGGAGCCAGGTCCTCCGGCGAGCTTGGCGCCAACAAGAGATCAAGCAGCGCGGAGAATTGCTTGCCGCCGGCCATCGCGCCGAGCTGTCCCATGGCGGCCCGGCGCACGCGCGCGTCCTGGTCGCGCGCCGCGGCCAGCAACTGCGGCACGGCGGAGGCAATGCGGCAACGGCCGATCAGGGCCACGCCGCGCAATCGCCGCTCGGGCGAGCCGTTGCGCAGCATGGCGATCGCGGCGGCGTGAACCTCCGGCGTGCCGAGAGCGGCGAAGGCTTCCTGGGCCGCCTGGGCCACGTTCGCGTCGGCGTCATCCATCAGAGCCAGCAGGAGCGGCGCAGAGTTCGGCATCGCCCACTCGCCCAACGCCCGGACGGCGGCGACCCGCGCGCCGGGCGCTCCGTTCAACGCCGCCTCATACACTTGCGGCGCCGCGGCGGGATCGCGGCGTTTGCCCAGGGTCTGAAGCGCCAGGATCTGACGCGGCTCAGGCAGTTTGCTCAGCTCCCGCGCCGCCGTTTCCGTGGCGCGCCGGCCGGGAATCTCCTGAAGCGTGCGGCAAGCCGCGGCCGCCATGGCGAATTCCTTGTCGTGAAGCGCGCGGCGGAGGATCTCCAGGCCCGCGTCGCCCCGCCCCAACGCCGCGCCCCGGAGGGCGGCGGCGCGCGCCTGATGGGGCAGATCCGGCTCGGCGCGGAGCCGGTCGTAGATGGCGTGCGCCTCGAGCGGATTGCGGGAGCGGGCCGCTTGCTCGGCCGCGCGAAACAGGCCTTCGCAAATCGCCAGGCGGACCGGGCCGGGCTTGGCCTGGTCCAACGCCCGTTCCAGGGCCTTGACCGCCCTGGGGCCGCCGATGTTCCCCAAGGCTCGGGCGGCGGCCTGGGCGACCTGGGCGTCGTCCGAGGCAAGAAGCCGGGTCAGGGCGGGGACGGCCCGACGGTCGCGCCGCACGCCGACGCTGTAGGCCGCGCCGACCAGGGAGCGTCCCTTGAGACGGCCGAGGGCTTCGCGCAAGGCGCGCCCGGCCGCCGGAGAGGGATTCGGCTCGAGGGCGTAGCGGGCCATGTGGGATAGCTTCGGATCCTCCAGCAGTTTGGCCAGGACGGGAACGGCGTCTTCGCCGCCGATCACGGCAAGCTGCCGACAGGCGTCGACTTTGGCTTTCAAGGAGGCGTCGGAGGAGCGGAGGACGCGAAGGCATTCCTTCTCGCTCTGCGTCACGAGCGGCGTGGGGCCCGCGGCGCGCAAGGCCGCCGTCGCGGTCAGGGCAAGCGCGGCGGCAAGGGTCAATACAGTCCGGTTCAGAGACATTGGATTCTCCTTTCGCTCAAGTGGTTCGAGTCAACATTCATATCGTCCAGGGAGCGCGCATGGCCCGCGAACGGAGCCGGTTCGCCTCCGGATCGTTCGGAAACACGGCGCGGTCCGGATCAAAGCGCAGGTCGCGCTTGAGCCACATGCAGATGTTCGCCGCGTGGACCGTGCTCATCGAGTGGTACATGACCTCCGGGTTGGCCACGGTCAGGCGGCGGGACTTGATGCAATCGAGCCAGTTGCGCATATGGCTCATGGGCCGCTGGGTCCGCTCCATGTAGTCGCGGACGATCTTGTTGAACAAGCCCAACAGGGCGGGGTTCGAGACTTCCGGCTTGGAGTAGCCGTCCGCCACGGCCACCCATCCTTCGGTTCCCTCGTAGCAAACTCCGCAGGAGCCGTGCCAGCCGCCGGCCGTGCCGCGCCAGCCGCCGCGGTTGAGGATCATCTGCACGCCGTCGGCGAAGCGGGCGACCATGCCGTCGCCGTAAGGGTTGTTCACGTAGCGGTATTCCACCGGCGAGGTGTGGGTCATGCCGATCGCGGCCTGGCACTGGGCGAAGGTGTGCGCGCCCCATTCGCCGATGCAGCTGGTGTGGAAATCGTAGAAGCCGCGCCAGCCGCCGCGCACGTAGGCCGAGTTGTACGGCCGCCAGGGACAGGGGCCGAGCCACTCGTCCCAATCCACCACGTCCTTCGGCGGCAACGGCTCGGCCGGAAGCCAGTCATGCCGCATCTCCGCCGCGTCCCACGGAGCGATGTGAGCGCGGACGGTGTGGACCTCGCCCAACAGGCCCAGGCGGACCAGCTCGTTGGCGAAGGTGAAATTGGCCTCGCTCAAACGCTGGGTGCCGGTCTGGTAGATGCGGCCGTAGCGCTTGGCCGTGGCGACGACCGCCTGCCCCTGGGCGATTGTCAGGCACGAGGGCTTCTCGCAATAGACGTCCTTGCCCGCGCGCATCGCCATGATGGCGGCCAAGGCGTGCCAACGATCGCCGGTGGCGATGAGAAGCGCGTCGATGTCCGTCCGCTCGGCGAGGAAGGCGCGCATGTTGCTGTAGGTCTTGCAATCCTTGTTGCCGTAGCGGCGGTCGACCAGCCGCTTGACAGCTTCGCGGCGGCTTTTCTGCGCGTCGCACACCGCCACGAACTGCACGTCCTTCTCGGGCAGCATCCATCGCAAATCATGCGTGCCGCGGGGTCCGATGCCGAGGCCGCCCACAACAATCCGCTCGCTGGGCGGCACGGATCCGCCCAAGCCGAGAGCCGAAGGCGGCGCGATCAACGGCGCGATCAGTCCCCCGCCTGCGATCGCGGCGCGTTGGATGAATCGACGGCGGCTTAAGCCGCCCGAGGCAGAAGAAGGAGCCGCGCTCCGCCACAAGCCGCGGCCCTTTCCTGGCGATAGATTGTTTTTCCGGCGCATGAAGCCATTCTCCCGCCGAACACCGCCGTTTGGAAAGCCAAATTTCTACCAAGCCCCAACTTTCTTCGCCGGGACGCCCGCCGGGAAGCGCCGGCGTTGCGGCGGTTGCTCAACCGCCTCGCGACGCTGCCGGACTCGCATCGCAGCCGCGGGCTGCGCCCCTGCCGGCGCCTCGCGTCGGGAGGGCGATTTTGAGAGCGCGCTAGGCACAGCACGGGCAGATTGGCCTGCTGCGCTTCAATGACAAACCGGTCAAGCTCCTGGCGGCGAAGCAAGCATCCTTAAAGCAAGTCCGCCAACCGGCGTCGCAAGGAAAAAACGTTCCGATGCTGGACCGGCTTAGGACCTGACGGCGGCTGAGCTCAAGGACCTCTGCCCGGCGCGTCCGCGACGCAGACAGGGGAACCGGCCTGGAAAGCCGACCAGGAAGAAGCATTTGATGCGGCGGAAAAGAAAAGAGTGAAGGCTCGTTGGCGTTTCGCATCGCCGGCGGCAAAAAGCGCCGCTCATTCCTCGCTCTGCTTTTGCCGCCCGAGCGCATGCGATTGCTATATCGCACATTCCACTGCTTTTTGGGCGTGAATGGCTGTGGTGTCAAATAATCTTACTTTGGTGTCGCGTTGGGTTACCAACATTCCAATTTCGGTGCAGCCAAGAATCACTGCCTCAGCCCCCTGATTAGCAAGCGCATCAATGATGCGTAGATATTCAGTTCTTGAATCGGCTCGTATTTTCCCTAAACAAAGTTCTTGGTAAATTATTTTGTGGACAATTTGCCTGTCTTCTTCATTCGGAATCAGAACATTGAGTCCATAGTTTTCGCTTAACCGACCCTTGTAGAAATCCTGCTCCATAGTGAAAGCTGTGCCAAGCAAACCGACCGTCTTAATGCCTTCATGCACAAGCGCTTCCGCCGTTGCATCCGCTATATGAAGCAAGGGTATCTTGATTGATTTTTCGATTTCCGGAGCAACCTTGTGCATCGTGTTTGTGCAGATAAGCAAAAAATCGGCGCCGGCAGACTCCACCCTTTGAGCCGCCCCAGAAAGCATTATTGCTATCGCTTTCCAATCGCCCGCATGTTGTAGTTTTTCTATGGGTCCAAAATCGACGCTGTACATAGCGATCTTTGCTGAATGTAAAGACCCAAGTGTATTTTTAACTCCCTCGTTAATCGCACGATAATAACGAACCGTGCTTTCCCAACTCATACCGCCCAAAAGACCGATTGTTTTCATTTAACCTCCCAGTGTGATTTTACAACTTGTCGCTCTGTCCAAAACCTCGCTTTGCCGGGAGAAGCCCTCCACTCCTGTTCCTCCCTTGTAGCTGTTAGATCCGTTGCTGTCAAGGGAAAATGTAAAAAAACTGGACATGAGGCCGGTCACATATCTGCCGCGCCAAACGCGGCCCAAGCAGGCGGGCCCCCTCAAGAACAAGCGGCGCCCTGCAGAAGGCGGCCAGCGGGGAACAGGCCGGCGCCAACGACGTTGATCCCAGGACACGCTCAACTCCCCGGCCTGTTCCCGGTCGGGTTGAGCGCCTGGTTAAGCGTCTGCTTGGTCCACCCCATCTTAACCATTCCAATCACGGCTGCGGACAACACCGTTTGATTTGCAAACAGTTGTCGGTTTTGTTCGGGATCGGGGTCAGGTTTGAACGCGGCATCGAGGAAATCAACCAATTCCTGAGCATACGGCCGGAGATCGTCGACCGTGGACAACTGATCGGCGATCGACGGTTTGAGATTGCCGCTCTTCCAGAGCGCAGCGACAAAGTCTGCGCAAGTAGCGAGCTTGTCCTTGCTGG
>JAGHDA010000293.1 GCA_021160185.1 Verrucomicrobiota bacterium | reverse complement strand
GGGAAGACCCGAGGCCCAGAATGTTGGTGGAGCGGCGTTGCAAAACGGCTGATGAGGTGGCGGCTTGGGTTAAAGAGGTTGCTGGACAGTATGGACTAGATGGACCGTCCAAACCGTCCAAAGAGTCCATGAAAACCAGATACGCTGAAACTGCCGCTAACGCTGCCTTGGTTCTGATTGGTGTCACCGTAGCTCTCCTGGACCGCCAAATCTCGGCGCAAGCCAAAGCCATTGAGGAGGAAGGCGGCTTTACCGAGCGACTTTACCGGGCGCGCCGGCAGAACCGCCGAAAAGGGCCGTAACGAATTTCACCGAATCCACCGTCGGGCAGGGGAGGCGCGGCGGACGAAAGGGCGCTTGTTCGGCTATGCATTTTCAGGTTCACTGAAGGTTAACAGGACAACCGAACAGGGAAGCCGAACCCGCCCGATCTGCGAGGCGGAGGCTGCGGCCGCCGGTCCGGAATCCCGGCGCCTGGAAGAGAAACGGAGCGGACAAAATCCAACGCGAAGACGGAGAAAAGCGAGCCATGGCGGAGCCCTTGGCGGACCCGCCCGCCGAAGCCCCTGCCCGGGCTGCGAGCAGCGCGGCAGGCGGGTCGGGCCGAGCGGGCAGGACCCTGCGAAAGACCGGCGAGCCGCAGCCCAAAGCCCTCGAGCGCCTCACGGCGTTCGACGAGTCGGACGGGCGCGTGAAGCCCCCATGAAGGAGGCGGCATGACGATGAACAAGCAGAACGACGCTAACCTGGGGGACATCGCCATTTACGGCCAGGAGTCCGATCCCGCCGCCTGGCGGCTCGCGAAAAGCCTGAAAGCGCGGATCGACGAGGCGTTGATCAAGGCCTGCCTGGGCGCGGTGTCGCTGCCGTTTGCGCCGGGCGCGCGCCGGCGCATCGCGGTCAAGCTCGTGGGCGATTGGGGCGTCGAAAGTTTGAAAGCCGTTTCCGTTGAAAGCGGGTGATAAGCGATGCTGACCAGAATCACTATTCGTAATTTCAAACTGTTCACGGCGTTTGACGAGTCGGACGGGCGCGGGAAGGAGCGGATGGACGAGTTCGTCTGCCTCTTCACGGGCCATGCGGATGCGTTGACGCCTTCGAACGCGCCTGCCTGTGCGCGCCTGCGCGCAGACAGGCCCTCACGCAGACAGGTCGCGGCGGCGGAGAAGCGCGATGCGCTTGGAGTTTCTTTGTGGGTCGGTCAATAGACGAGGTGGCGACATGCAGCCTGGAAACATCGTACGCATGCGCGAGCGGGATTGGGTCCTCCTCCCCAGTGACGACGAGAACATCCACCGACTGCGCCCCCTGACGGGCGCAACCGACGAGGTGATCGCTGTCCACAGGTCTCTCAGCGCCCTCATCCAATACACCCTGCCGGAGGAGGGCATCCGGCCGTCGCAGTTTCCCCCGCCCTCACCCGATGATCTTTCTGACGCCGCCGGCGCCCATCTGCTGTGGCAGGCCGCTCGGCTGACGCTGCGCGACGGGGCCACTCTTTCGAGGAGCGCTCCAGAAGGTCCTCATCGTCCCGCCGGGCAGCCTGATGAAGCAGTGGAAAGAAGAGGAGCTCCAGGATAAGTTTGGCCTCTACGGGCGGCTCCTGAATCGCGCGCAGACGGCTTGTGGCGGCACGCTTCACAGGAGAGAAAACAGAGGAGATAAAACAGCCTATGCCTCAAATATTCGATAACATTGAGCAAGATTTGCTTTCCTCCCTGACCGAGGCGATGGGACTTTCCGAGCGGGCGGACTTCTGCGTCGGATACTTCAACCTTCGCGGATGGAAGCAGGTCTCCTCCCTTGTCGACAAATGGCCGGGCGGCGACGGCCACTGCTGTCGGCTCTTGGTCGGCATGCAGCAAATGCCGCACGACCAGCTCAAACTGGCCCTAAGTCACCTTAAAGGCGAACAGGAAATCGATTGGGCCACCGCCATCCGGTTGAAGCGCAAACTGGCCCAGGAGTTCCGCGACCAGTTGACCATGGGAATTCCGACGAATGAGGACGAGGCGGGGCTGCGGCGTCTGGCTTCTCAGATCACCGCCCGGAAGGTGGTTGTCAAGCTGTTCTTGCGCCACCCGCTCCACGCCAAACTTTACCTGCTCTTTCGGAACGACCCGCTCAACCCAAAGATCGGCTACCTCGGCAGCAGCAACCTGACCCTGGCGGGGTTATCCAAGCAGGGGGAGCTCAACGTCGACGTGCTTGACCACGACGCCTGCGACAAGCTCGCCAGGTGGTTCGAGGACCGTTGGAACGACCGATTCTGCCTCGACATCTCCAAGGAGCTTGTCGAGATCATCAACGAGAGCTGGGCGCGCCCGGAGCCGATTCCTCCCTACCATATCTACATCAAGATCGCCTACCACCTCGCGCAGGAAGCGCGGGCGGGCCTCACGGAGTTTCGCATACCCAGTGACTTCGGCGACAAGCTGCTGGAGTTCCAGAAGGCCGCCGTCAAGATCGCCGCGCATCATTTGAACAAGCGCGGCGGGGTGGTCATCGGCGACGTGGTCGGTCTGGGCAAGACCCTCATGGCCACGGCCCTGGCACGCATCTTCGAGGATGACCACGGAGTCGAGACGCTGATCATCTGCCCCAAGAACCTGGCGCCGATGTGGGAGGACTACCGGCAGCAATACCGCCTCCGCGCCAAGGTGCTGTCGATCACGCGGGTTCAGCACGAACTTCCCAACCTCCGCCGTTTCCGCCTGGTCGTCATCGACGAGAGTCACAACCTCCGCAATCGCGACGGGAAACGCTACCGAGCCATCGCGGAGTACATCGCGGCCAACGAGAGCCGCGTCATCCTTTTGTCGGCGACGCCCTACAATAAGACTTATCT
>JAGHDA010000045.1 GCA_021160185.1 Verrucomicrobiota bacterium | reverse complement strand
TGGATTTCAGCTCCCCCAACGTCGCCAAACCGATGCACGTGGGCCACATCCGATCCACCATCCTCGGCGACTCGCTGGCGCGCGTGTTTCGCCTCCTGGGCCACCGGGTCGTCACCGACAACCACATCGGCGACTGGGGCACCCAGTTCGGCAAACTGCTGGTCGGATGGAAACGCCTCCTTGACCCGGACCGCCTGGAGGCGGACCCAATGGCCGAGCTGGAGCGTCTCTACCGCCTGGTGAACGAGGCCTGCGAGAAGGACGAGAAGCTGCTCGAAGAAGCCAGGAGCGAGCTGGTCAAGCTCCAACGAGGCGACCCGGAAAACCGGGCGATCTGGGAGCGCATGATCGCCCTCTCGCTTCGGGAGTTCGACAAAATCTACCAGCGCCTCGACGTCCGTTTCGACCACGTTCTGGGCGAAAGCTTCTACAACGACCGGCTTCAAGCCCTGGTCGAAGAGCTTCTCCGCAAAGGCATCGCCCGGGAAAGCGAAGGCGCGGTGGCGGTCTTCTTCGAGGACGATCCCGAGCTGAAAAACCGCCCCGCTATCATCCGCAAACGCGACGGCGCCGCCAACTACGCCACCACCGACCTGGCCACCCTGGCCTACCGCGTCGAAACGTGGAACCCGGACGAGATCATCTACGTCACCGACGCGCGCCAGCAGCTCCATTTCCAACAGATCTTCGCCATCTTCCGCAAATGGCGGCCGGAGGCGAAGGTCCGCCTTGCTCACGTCTGGTTCGGCTCCATCCTGGGCGAGGACGGCCGGCCCTTCAAAACCCGCTCCGGGGACACGGTGAAACTGGCCGATCTGCTCGACGAAGCCGAAGAACGCGCCTTCCGGCTCGTGACCGAGAAAAATCCTTCCCTCCCCGAGGAGGAACGCCGCCGGATCGCCCGCATCGTGGGCATCGGCGCGGTGAAATACGCCGACTTGCTCCCCAACCGGCAAACCGACTACGTCTTCAGTTGGGAAAAGATGCTCGCCCTTAACGGCAACACCGCCCCCTACCTCCTCTACGCCTACGCGCGCATCCGCAGTATCTTCCGCCGGCTTGCCGACCAAGGCGGCCGGTTCGACCCCGCCGAGGCCGCGGCGCGTTTCGCCTTCACAGACCCGCGCGAACTCGCCCTGGCTAAACAGCTCCTCAACTTCAGCCTCGCCCTCGAAGCGGTCGCCGAAGAATACCGGCCCAACTACCTCTGCAACTACCTCTACGAACTGGCGGGCAAGTTCACCGAATTCTACGAAAATTGCCCGGTCCTCAAAGCCGACGAGCCGGTCCGCTCCGCCCGTCTCCTCCTGGCCGACATCACCGCCCGAACCTTCCAAACCGGCCTGGGCGCGCTGGGCATCCAGACAGCCGAGCGAATGTAACCGCCCCAGCTGAGGCGATGCCCGGGCCGGAGCGCTGTCGCCGGTTGGACGCCTCCTTGTCAAAAGGATGAGAACGGCCCCGGCGTTGCCTCCAAAGATCAAGGCAGGAAGCAATCCCTCCTTTCCTGGAAGTCCAGAGACGCTCAATTGCGCAGGCGGGGAACAGGGGTTATGCTTTTAGCGAGGGCTCGTCCAAGGCTGAACCCAAAGGAGGCTGTTGTTGATGCAAAACGAAAATAAAATCCCCAGCGCGGTCCCTCAACCGTCGCCGGTCACCCCGGGCGTGACCAAGGCCATGGTCCGCGAACATGCGTTCCGGCTCTATCGGGACCGCTTGCCTCATAATCCGTTGACCCTGGAGGATTGGGTTCTGGCGGAGAAGGATCTGGTCCAGAAGCTCCAGACCGAAGGGATTGACGAAGGGTAACCGCCGTTTTTCAACTCTCCGCCGGCGGCTCGAGGGAAACGTATTCCACCGAGTAATGGCGGCGGGGACGCTTGGGCGAAGGGCCTTCCACCAACACGGCGAACCGGCCGTGAAGCCCGAAGGCCCTGGCCGCGCGCCGCGCAAAGGAAGGCCAGGCGATCCCTTTGCGAAGCGGCGTCGGCCAGACGCCCGATGAGAGGAGGAGAGTCGCGCGGGTCTGGGCCTCGGCGCTGATCGCAATCGTCCAGACCGGCAAGCGCAAGCGGGCGATCAGGCGGGCGGTGCGCCCGCTGGCGGTCGGCGCAAACACCGCAGCGACGGGAAGCATCTCGACAGCCGCTTCCACGTTGGAGGCAACCGCTTCGGCCGGATCCGCGGCGGCGCCTGTCTCCGCCGGGCGCGTCAGCCCTTCCCACCATCGCCCGTGCCGGCGATGCGGCTCGGTGACAGCCGCGATCCGGGCGAGCATCCGCACCGATTCGACCGGATACGCCCCCGCCGCCGATTCGGCCGAAAGCATTACGGCGTCCGTGCCGTCCAGGATGGCGTTGGCCACATCGGTTGCCTCGGCGCGAGTGGGGCGCGGGGAGGCGACCATTGATTCGAGCATCTGGGTGGCGGTGATGACCGGCCGGCCGAGCGCGCCGCAGAGGCTGATGATGCGTTTCTGAACGATCGCCATGCTCTCGAGCGGCGTCTCCACGCCCAGGTCGCCCCGAGCCACCATCGCGCCGTCGGCCGCTTCGATGATTTCTTCCAGCCGGTCCAGAGCGGGCCGCCGCTCGATCTTGGCGATGAGGAAGGGCTCCTTGCCCATCTCGGCGGCGGCTTGGCGAACGCGCCGGATATCCTCGGCGCTGCCTACGAAGGATTGGCTTAGGATTTCAACGCCGTGATCGAGGGCGAACCGCAGGCACTCCCGGTCCCGCTCGGTGAACGCGCTGGGTCCCAGGTCCAAGCCGGGGGCGTTGAGGCCCTTGCGGGAGCGGATTTCTCCGCCGTTGACCACGCGGCAATGGGCCGTTTCCGGCTTCGTCTCTTCCACCCGGAGGGCCACCAATCCGTCATTGATGTAAATTAGGTCGCCCGGGCGCAGGGCGCGGAACAGAGGCGGATAGGCGACGCTCGCCCGGCGCGCGTCGCCGAGAATCGGCTTGGCCGTGAGCGTGTAGTCCGCTCCCGTCCGAAGCTCGATTTGCGGCGGGTTCAACTCCCCCAACCGCAGCTTGGGCCCCGGTAGATCGGCAAGCAGGGCAAGCGGCCGGCCAACCCGGACGGCGGCCTCGCGAAGGGCGACGATGTTCCGGGCGTGGGTTCCGAAATCGCCGTGGGAAAAGTTCAGGCGCGCCACGCTCATCCCCGCTTCGATCATCGCCCGCATCACTTCGGGGCGAGCCGAGGCGGGACCGATCGTGGCCACGATCTTCGTCTTGTGCTTGGGCAGGCGCATCACTGGTTCCCTCTCAGTCCAAAGACGGCTGTCCCGTCGAGGCAAGCACGCTCGCCCAGAGCCGACCGTTGGGATTGATTTTCCGCCGCCGCGCCGCGGCCGCGATGGGCACGTGCGTGAACTCGTTCCGCCAGAAGCCGACAATCATGTTCGTGCGGCCGCTCATGGCCGCATGGACGGCGTGATGGCCCAGTTGGAGGCAGAACGCCGAATCGAAGGCGTTGGCCGGAACGCTGCGGATCATGTAGCTGGGATCGATGTACTTAAGGCTCATTGGAATGCCTGCCTCCTTGAAGTAGGCCTTGATCCTCTCGCGCAGGAAGAGCCCGATGTCGCCGAGCACCCGGTTGCCCGAAGCGTCATAGGCTTCGGGCGTATCCAAGAGATCCTGGCCCGCGCCTTCGGCAACGAGAACGACCGCGTGTTTCCGCCGGAGAAGCCGCTCGCGCAAGGCTTCCAGGAAACGCTCCAGTTTGAAGGGGACCTCCGGCACAAGACAAAAGTTGGTCTGGCTGCCCGCCAAGGCGGCGTGGGCGGCGATGAAGCCCGATTCCCGGCCCATCAGTTTCACCAGGCCCACCCCGTGCCGCGCGCCCTTGGCCTCGGTGTGCGCCGCGCTCACCGCCTGGCGCGCTTCGGCCACAGCCGTCTGAAACCCAAAGGACATCTGCACGCACGAAAGGTCGTTGTCAATGGTCTTGGGAACGCCGACCACCGCAATGTCCAGCTTGCGCCGGGCGATTTCCTGGACGATCGCCGCCGCGCCCCGCTGCGTGCCGTCGCCTCCGATCGTGAAGAGCGTCCGGATCCCCATCCGCTCCAGCGTGTCGACCATCCTGGCCGGATCCTGCGGGCCCCGGGAGGAGCCGAGGATGGTGCCGCCCAGATCCTCGATATGGTCCACCGCCTCGGCATCCAGCCGCAACGGTTCATGCTCGGCGGCAAACGCCAACCCCTCGTAGCCGTAGCGGAAGCCGTAAATCTCCTTCACCCTGTAGTGGAACTGGAGGCTGAGCACGATCGCGCGGATCACATCGTTGAGGCCGGGGCAAAGCCCGCCGCAGGTGACCAGGCCCGCCTTGACTTGCGCCGGATCGAAGAAAAGCCGCTCCCGCGGCCCGGCCAGCTCATAGGAAGGAGGCGTTTCCCCCGCCTCAACGAACATCTTCACATGCTCCCACTCCGAGTGGAAGAGAACGCGGCGCTCCTCGCGCACGAAGAGGTGGCTGCTCATCGGGGAAGGAACCTTCGCCTCGCCAAGACGCTCAATTTCCAGATCGCATGCGGTCGGCTCGAACATGGCCGCATTGTCCGGCTCCACAGATTCCTTCGCAAGCGGGAACGTCCCGGATCAATCCCTGCGGGGGGAAGCAGAGCGGCGGGGCTTGCCGCCGAAAAAGGTCAGTTGGGAGTCGGTCAGGAAGCCGTGGAGCTTCAGCAACCGCAGCAGTTGAAGGGTCTCCGACTTGGCGTAGTGGCGGTTGGGCAACGCGCGGCGGATCAGGTCCTCAAGGATTCGGCCGAATGGGAGCGCTCCGTCCAGCCCCAGGCGGCGCAGGCCCTCGAGCGCAGCGGCCCGCGCCGCCGGCTCACGCGGCAGCGCCGGAACCACGAGTAGGCGCAGCGGCTTGAGCCCCAAAGCCCGGGGCGGCCGCCAGCCCGTCGTCGCCGCCGCCAAGGCGCGCAGGCGCTTGGAGCGCGCCACGCGGGCGGGGCCCACCGCGTCGGTGTGATGGCTGTCCACCCCAACCACCGCGGCTGCGATCTCTCCCACGCGCTCGGCCGTCAGATCAAACGGCAGCGGCTTCCCTGGAGACGCCTCCTGCGGCTCCGGATTCCAAACCAGGAAGTCAGGCCCTTCCTCAGCCGCGCCGGGCCCCACGTGCTTGCGGACCTGCCGCACGGCAAACCCGCGCAGTTCGAAAAACTCCCGCACGATGCTGTCGGTCACCGACACCGCTAAGCCCCTTTCTTCTCAAATGCCGCCTTCGGCCCGGACGCCGAGCGACCGGGCGATCAGCTCCCGCGGAACCGGCTCGCCCCAAACCGCTTCGCCCAGCCTCTTGAGGAGGACAAACTTGATCTCGCCGCCCCGGACCTTTTTGTCCAGGCGCATCGCCTCGTGGAGTTTCCGGACCCTTTCCGCGCTCGTTCGCGCCGAGGTCGGCAGGCCCGCCCGCTCCAGGAGCGCGCGGAGCCGGGCGACGTCCGTTTCCGGAAACCCCAGAATCCAATGGGAAATCCGGGCCGCCGCGACTTGGCCGAGGGCGACGGCTTCTCCGTGCAGATAGCGTCCGTAGCCGGAAACCTTCTCGATCGCATGGCCGACGGTGTGGCCGAAGTTCAGGATCGCCCGCAGTCCTCCTTCGCGCTCGTCACGCGCCACCACCCCTGCTTTGATGCGGCAGCAGCGGGCCGTCACCTCGCCGAGCGTGTCCGGATCCAGCGCCAGAAGCTTGTCCAGATCGCGCTCCAACCGCCGGAACAAAGCCGCGTCGGCAATGGCGCCGTACTTGATCACCTCGCTGAGCCCGGCCCGGAACTCCCGCTCCGGCAACGTCCGCAGCGTCTCCGTGTCGATCCATACCGCCGCGGGCTGATGAAAAGCGCCCGCCAGGTTTTTCCCAGCCTTCAGGTTCACCCCCGTCTTGCCGCCCACCGAACTGTCCACCTGGGCCAGGAGCGAAGTGGGAATCTGGACGAACCGCACGCCCCGGAGATAGATCGCCGCGAGGAAGCCGGCAATGTCGCC
>JAGHDA010000207.1 GCA_021160185.1 Verrucomicrobiota bacterium | reverse complement strand
GTGCGGGGAAATGATCTACGACAAGGAGCTGGAGGAAAACTTCCGCGTCTGTCCCAAGTGCGGCTTCCACTTCCCGATGAGCGCCCCCGAGCGCATCCGCCGCCTCCTCGATCCGGACAGCTTTCAAGAGATGGACGCGGAGATGGCCAGCGTGGACGCCCTCCGGTTTACCGGCGCGGCGGCCTACCAGGAGAAGCTTGAACAGAACCGCGAGAAGACCGGCCTGAAAGACGCCGCGCTGACCGGCCTGGGCAAGCTCAAGGGCCGCGCCCTGGCTTTGGCCGTGATGGACTTCCGTTTCCTAGGAGGCTCGATGGGCTCGGTGGTGGGAGAAAAAATCACCCGCCTCATCGAGACCGCCGCCGCGCAGCGCCTGCCCCTCGTGATCGTCTCCAGCAGCGGAGGCGCTCGCATGTACGAAGGGCTGTTGAGCCTGATGCAAATGGCCAAGACCTCCGCGGCGCTGGCCTACTTCGGCCGCTTGCGCTTGCCCTACATCAGCGTCCTCACCCACCCCACCACCGCGGGCGTCATGGCCAGCTACGCAAGTCTGGGAGACCTCATCGTGGCCGAGCCGGGCGCGATGATCGGTTTTGCGGGCCCGCGAGTGATCAAGGACACCACCCAGGCGAGCCTCCCGCCCGGGTTCCAGACGGCCGAGTTCCTGCAGGAGCACGGCTTGATTGACGCAATCATCCCCCGCCCCCAACTCCGGGACAGGCTGGCGTTTTTCCTCGAGTTCCTTTCCGCTCACACTAAGGAAGGGGCTCGCCCCGCTTCGACATCCCAACCCAAGGCCGCCTCATGAGCGCGCCGGAAAACCCGAAGCTAAAAATCTCTTCCGAAATGGCCGCCGTCCGCGATCATCGCCGCGACTTTCCGGCGTTCCGGTTTGTTTACCCAGTGATCTCCCGACGCGCCAAGGGCCTTTCCTTGGGGATCAACCTGAACCCGGACAAGCGCTGCAATTTCAACTGCGTATACTGCGAAGTGGACCGAAGCCGACCGGGACTGCAAATTCAACCGACCCCGGAGAGCGTGCGTGAGGAGCTTGACCGCCTCGTCGGCGCAATTCGGGAAGGCGCGTTGGGGCGGGATCCGCGCTTCGCCGGGCTGGACGCCGCCGAGCTCACGATCCGCGACTTCGCCTTCAGCGGAGACGGGGAGCCGACTCTTGTCCCGGACTTTGACCGGTTCGTCGAAGCCGTGGCGGGAACGCGGCGGGATTGCGGCGAGGAACAGGCGAAGATCGTGCTGATCACCAACGCGGCGGGCCTGGACAAGGCGGCGGTTCGGCGCGGACTTCGCATCCTGGACGCCAACGGCGGCGAGGTATGGGCCAAGCTGGACGCGGGCACGGAGGAGCACTACCGGCTGGTGAACCGCAGCTTTGTCCGCTTCCAGCGCATCCTCGACAACATCCGGCGGACCGCCTTGGAACGGCCGATTGTAATCCAAACCCTCTTCCTCAAAATTCGGGGCGAGCCGATGCCTCCGGCTGAATTCGACGCTTACTGCCGCCGGTTGGAGGAAATCACAGCGGCCGGCGGCCGGATCAAAGAAATCCAAGCCTACACGATCGCCCGTCCCGCCCCGGAGCCGTGGGCGGCGCGCCTGAGCGCGGAGGAGCTGGAAGCCTTTGCCGAAGCGCTTCGCCGACGGCTCGGCGCGGCGGTCGGCGTCTATCCGTAAAGCCTCGAAACTGTCCCGCCGCCGCCGGGGCATCTTTCCCGCCGAAAGCCTCGGCTTGCCGCGCGGCAAGCCCGGCGGCGGTTTTCCATCTCCCACAGGCGCTCGCCGCCGATGCGCCGTCAACCAACAAGGAACCTGGCGGCGCGTTTTACAATGAAACTTGGAAGGGACACGCCCGCGGCGCAGGTCCTCGGCCGACTCTTTCTCCCGCGCTCCGGGCCGTTGCGACCGATGGAGCTTGATGCGCCAGGCCTCGGGCGAACAGGCGTTCGAGCCCTTGGCGCTCACGAAACCGCCACCCCGATTTCCCGACCAGTCTTCCGGATGAACGCGGCTGCGGCGGCATAGTCCTCGGCCTTGGAGAGATGTTCCATCATCAACGGCGGCCGATGAGGCAGCCGAGCCAGCTCCCTCAGGTAGGTCTTGTAATCGATCTGCCCCAGCCCGGGCCGGACTTCCAGGAAGTGGACGTTCATTTCGATCTTCCAGGCCAGATCCTTCGCATGGCAGCTCACGATCCAAGGCCCCAATTTTCGGAAGCATTCTCGGATCACTGCGGCGTTGTCGTAGAAACGGCGAGGGGAATTGATCAGATTGCACGGATCCAGATGCGCGCCGAAGGCCTTGCGGTCCACCGCTCGAATCAGTTCTAGATAGGCGTCGGGGCTGTCGGGAATCGTCCAGCCCATCATCTCGTAACAGAACTTGGCCCGGCGCGGCTTCACCGCGTCGATGATCTTGCGGGCGTTCTCGACCGCGGCGTCGAAGCACTCGCGGCTTATGTTCTTCGGATGAGGGCCGTACCAGACGTTGGGGTGAAATGAACCTACGATGTCCACGCAGCACAGCGCGCCTGCCTCCTCCGCCAAGGCCAACCCTTCGGCGACGCGCTCCAGGTTTGCCTTCCGCTCCTTCGGATCGCGGGCAAGCAGGTTCACCCAGCGCCCCACCTCAGCGATCACAATTCCTTCCCGGGCGAACGCCTTGCGAATCGCCCGAACCCGGTCAAGGTCGCCCGCCCGGGCCGGGGGACAATAGGCCGCCGCATATCCCAACTGCTTGTGCGCGCGGGCCAGGCGCTCCGGATCCGATCCCGCGCCGAACACCGGGCCGCCGAGCCGCGCCGCGGCCGGCTGCGCCCCCTTTTCAACGGCCCCGGGCCGAGCCGGCGCGGCGCTCGCCGCCAACCCCGCGCTCCATGCCGCCGCGCGCCCCAAAAACTCCCGGCGTGAAACCGTTCCCTCTCGCTCTTGCTTGCTTGGAAGGTATGGCATTTGTTCATTTCGCCGCCCCGCCGCGATCTTGGCAAGGCCATAACCGGCGCGGCGCGCGAGGCCCGGGCGCGTTGACGGGCCTTCCGGCCATCTGCTATGAAGGCCCTCGGCATGGGAATCGACGTTGAGTCAGCTCGCTTTCTGCTCCAAAGCCGTCAACAAGGCGTCCGCTTCGACCGTTGCCTTACGCTGGGGCGGCAACGTTACTTCCCGGGCAAGCGCGAAACGCGCCGACTTTTCCGCCGGTTCGGTTTTCCCGAAGAGGCGGCGGACGCTGTGTTTGAAAGCGATGAGGAGCCTCCTTTTGCGGAGCCTTTCTGGAAAGCGCTGGGCGCTCAAGAAATCGAAACCCTGGACCGCTCCGACTACGAAGGAGCCTCGGTGATTCACGACCTGAACGAGCCCGCGCCCGAATCTCTCCGTCAGGCGTTTGACGCAGTCTGCGATTTCGGCACGATCGAGCACGTGTTCAATTTCCCGACAGCTCTGCGGAATTGCATGGAAATGGTCAAGCCCGGCGGGAGGCTGATCCTTCACACCCCGGCCAACAACTATTGCGGCCACGGCTTTTACCAGTTCAGTCCGGAGCTTTTTTATCGAACCCTCAACGAAGAAAACGGCTTCTGTGTGGAGCGGATGATCGCCGTGGAATACGGCCCCTTGCGCCGGTGGTTTGAAGCGGCCGATCCGGAAAGAATCCGCGCGCGGGTGAATGTGATCAACGCCTTTCCCGCGCTCCTCTTCGTTCAGGCGCGGCGGGCGGCCGTAAAGCCGTTGTTTTCCAGATGGCCGCAACAGAGCGATTACGTGAGCTTGTGGACCGGCCGGGAACAAGGCTCTCCGGAGCGGAAGCCGGCGGCTCCTTGGAGCGTCAGGATCCGCCGCAAATTTCTTGAAGCCTGCCCGCGCGCCGCGCGAGCCATAGAAGCGTTCCGGCACTCCCCCTTCAACGGGGCTTACGCCTGGCGCAATCGGCGCTCTTTCAGGTCGGTCTCGAAAAACCCCCGCCAATGACAGGCCGTTCCCAAACCAAACAGGCGGCGGTCACTGTCGTGTTCGGCGACCATGCCGAGCGGCTGGACGAGACGTTCATCAGTTTCCGGATCAACCCGTTTCTTGAACTGCACGCCTTCATCCTCGGCACTGAGCTCCCCAAGCGCCGCGTCCCCGGCGTCGCCTACCACCTGCGCAAGCCCGATCCTTCCTTCTCCCATCCGATCCGGGACGCGGACTTCCGGCGCTGGCTCTTCATCGACGAGCTGGACGCGGACTATGCGCTGGTCGTGGACGGTTGCGACGTCTTTTGCCTCCAGCCAATTCCCGAAATCCCCGAACTGCTCAAAGGCGGCTGGTTGGCCGCCGCCACGGAGCACCCCGGCGGACGCTACCTCGAAGGAAAGGTCTACACCGGCAATTTTCTCAACGCCGGCGTCACTTTCTGGGACGTGCGGGCTTCCCGGCCGCTTCGGGAAGAAATCGTGGCGCGAGGCCGCATCCGGTTCCGCAATTGCGTGGACGACCAACTCGCGCTCAACGAGGTCGTCTTCGCCCGTTACCTGGACAAATTGACCATCCTGCCGTGCGTCTACAACTACCGGGCTTACTATCGACGCAAAGTGTGGGGCTGGCCCACGACCCACACCTTCGACGGCGTGCGGATCTACCACCACGACGAATGGCGCAAGGCGCGCGAGGCCTTGCCTGTCGCGCCGCATCCCCCCCTGGCTCCGCTCAAGCCCGACCGCGGCCCCCTTCCGCGGTGGAAACAGCTCTGGCGACGCCTTCTCCAAAGATGTCAACCCCACCGCATTCGGTAGAGGCCGCGGCGAAAGCGCCAACCTTGCGCACAACGCGATCTTTTCTATGAACGCCAAGCTTTCTCTCGATTCGACGCCGCTGCCGCGGATGGTCCGGGCAAGGCAACGGTTTGCAGAGTTTCCGAGGGCGGACGCCGAGGCGTTGACGCGGCGGGCGTTGGGGAAGCTGCCGCCGCGGATTCCGCGCGGCGGCCGCGTGGCGGTGGCGGTGGGCAGCCGGGGAATCGACAGGCTGGCGGAGATTGTCGCCGCGGCAGCAAGGGCGCTGCGCGAAGCCGGGCTGCGGCCTTTTCTCGTCCCGGCGATGGGCAGCCACGGAGGCGGCTCGCCCGAGGGCCAAAGGCGCGTTCTGACCGACTACGGGATAAGCGAGGAAACGATCGGCGCGCCCTTGGAGCCTTCGATCGAAGTCGCGCCCGCAGGGCGCACGCCCGAAGGAACGGAGGTTCTTTGCAGCAAAGCGGCTCTGGAAGCGGACGGGATTCTCCTGATCAACCGCGTCAAGCCGCACACGGATTTTGCAGGAGCCCTGGGAAGCGGCCTGATCAAGATGCTGACGGTGGGTCTGGGCAAGCCGGCGGGCGCGCGCCGCTTCCATGCCGAGGCCGCGCGGCGCGGGTATGAAGCGACGCTGAAGGCCATGGGGGAAGTTCTCCTCAAAGCGGCGCCGGTGTGGGGCGGTCTGGCGATCCTGGAAGGCCCCCGTCACGAGCTGCTTCGCATTGAGGCCCTCGCCCCGGAGGCGTTTTTCGAGCGCGAACCGGCCCTGTGCGAAGAGGCGCGCAAGCTCATGCCCAAGCTGCCGTTCGAGGATCTGGACGTTCTGGTCATAGACCGCATGGGCAAGGACATCAGCGGCGTGGGCATGGACCCGAGCGTAATCGGACGAACGATTCACGGCTACTCGACGATTATTCCGCCCGAGGCCCCGCCGCCCCGAATCCGCCGCCTGGTGGTGTGCGCGCTGAGTCCGGGCAGCCGCGGCAACGCCATCGGGCTGGGCATGGCCGACTTTGCCGCGCGACGGCTCGTGGAGGGGATCGATCGGGAAGCCACTTACCTCAACGCTTTCACGGCGCTCTCGATTCAGGGCGCGAAGATTCCGATCACCCTGCCCGACGACCGCCGCGCGTTTCAGGCGGCGCTGGCCACGCTGGGGATCGAGGATCCCCGCAGGGCGCGCGCGGCCAGGATTCGGGACACGCTAAGCCTCGAGACGCTGTGGATTTCCGAAAGCCTGATCCCGGAAGCTGCGGCGCGGGGCTTGCAGGTTGACGGTCCGCCCGCGCCGCCGCGGTTCGACGCGGAGGGGCGTTTCGTCCCGATCGAGGAAGGGCCTTCGCCGGAGGGTTGAGCCGCCGGGGAAACCGCCGCAGGTCAGAAAAAGACGCTCACCGCGATCGCGCCGAAGCTGCTAGCGCGGGGTTGGTTGTCGAACTCTTTGCCCCAGGCGGCATAGGAAGCGGTAACCTGTCCCCAGCGGGTCCACAAGGAGCAGCCGAGCTCGGCGGCCGGCACAAAGGGGCGTTTATTGACATGGCGGCTGTGATGAAAGGTGTTGCCGTCCAGCGAAAGATTGCGCGCCACAGCCATCATGCCTCCGCTGGCAAAGACATAGAACCCCGCCGGCCGCGGCCGCCCTTCGGCGTCGTACGCGCCGGCTTTGGGCAAGGGCAGATTGCCGAAGCCGCGGAGCAGAGTGCCGCCGAAATCGTCCGGGATGTTGAATCCCAAACGCGCCCGAAGCCCCGCCTGGCCTTGGATAAGCACGTTGCCGAGCATGCCGCCGACCACTGGAATCAGCTCTCCCGAAAAGCCGTCCGCCTCGCCCAGAATGCGATACTTCCGCCGGTGCTCGTACACGAGGTTGAAGATCGGCTCGTTCTCCAGTTGGTAATCCCATCCCTGAGGCAGGTCGTTGCCGATCAGACGGTGGAACCACTTCTGCGTCTCGCCAGCCAGAGAAGCGGGGCCCGCCACGCCCGTAACGAATTTCAATCCATGGAACTGATTGTCCCACCGGACCTGGGTGGCGGCGGCCACATGCAACATGCCCGCGTAAGGGCGATCCTTTGGGTCTGGATTTTTCCGGTCCGTGTCGGAGGGGGTGATCATGACCTGCCCCACTTCATAGCTGCACGAGTGCTCCGCCTTTTCGTCCACCCCGAACCAACTCCAGAGGCAACCCAGCAACCCTTTCCATTCCCGGGAATAAGAGAGAGCAATCCCGTTGGAATAATTCTCGTCGTTTCCGGCTACAGCGTCATTCTCCCAGCGCAACGTAACGGCCTGGGCCGGCGAGGCCGTCTTTTCCAACGCCGGCGGCGGCGCGTTGGTCGCGCTTTCGGCCAAAAGCGCCGCGACGCCAAGCCAGCGGCAAGCCGCCGCCGCGCACGCCCATCTCCAAACCGCCGTTCGCATTCCCATGACGCCTCCCAAATCACTCGCCGCGGTCTTTCGTTCACGCCAACGCTATCAGGCAAATAGCCTTGTCGGAGCGTCGGGGTTCTGCAACATTATTCGCGCTTCGTTCGGCGTTTACGCCTCGCGATCGGGGAAGCGCCGTCCGGCGCGGAAGGGTGGCTGAGCGGTTGAAGGCGCCTGACTCGAAATCAGGTGTAGGCGCAAGCCTACCGAGGGTTCGAATCCCTCCCCTTCCGCCATTTTCCCGTCTCTTTTTTCCTTGCGCCGACGAAGCGGCCCGCCTCTTGCCGCCCCGCGGACTGCGGTCCCAAATTTGCTCTGGTCAGCCTCGGAACAAGGCGCGTAATTTGGAATCAACGCCCCGAGAAGGGAGAGGGCCCAGGGAATATTGTCTGATGGAAAAACCGGAGCAATTGCGGCTGTTGGTGGTGGAAGACTCCGAGCTGGACGCGATCACGCTGGTGGGGGCGTTGGAAACCGCAGGCTACCAGGTCCGCTGGCGGCGAGTCCAAACAGCGCAGGAAATGCGGCGGGCATTCCAGGAAGAGCGATGGAATCTGATGTTGGTGGACCATCAAATGCCTGCGTTCAACGCCGCCGAAGCCCTCGAACTCACGAAGAAGCTGAACTACGACGGGCCGTTTATCATCGTCTCGGCAGGGATTTCCACCGAAGAGGCCACGGCGCTGATGCGGTTGGGCGCTCACGACTTCCTCAAGAAAGGCGATCTGGCCCGGCTCGTGCCGGCCGTGGAGCGGGAGCTGGACCAGGCTCGAATCCGCGCCGAGCAACGCGAAAGCGAGCTGCGTTATCGCCGTCTGTGGGAAAACTCGCCGGACGCGATTCTGATGATCGACCAGGAAGGCCGAATCCGCTTCGGCAACCCGGCGGTTCAAAACGTCTTCGGCTATTCTCCAAAGGAAGTGGAAGGACTGCCGGTGGATCGGCTGGCGGCCATTCGGATCGAAGAGCTCGCCCAAGCGGCGCGCGAAGCGAGCCTCTCCGGCGGCGGACAGCCTCTGGTGCTCCTCAAAGGACGAAACAAAGAGGGCGAAGAGCTCGAACTGGAAGCGACTTTGAGCGCAATGGAAGTGGGCGGCGAGAGCTATTACGTGGCGTTTGTGCGCGATGTGACCGCCCGTCGCAGGGCCGAGCAGGCGCTCGCGGCCAAACGGGAGGAATTCGCCCTGGCGCGGAAGATCCAACACCGGCTTTACCCCAAAACCCCCCCGACTATCCCGGGCCTCGAGATCGCCGGAAAGAGCGTGCCGGCCGAAGAAACCGGAGGAGATTTCTTCGAATACCTCCAAATGGAAGAAAGCTGCCTGGGCCTGACGGTCGGGGACGTAAGCGGCCACGGGATGGGCGCGGCGCTGATCATGGCCGAAACCCGCGCCTACCTCCGCATCGTGGCGATCAATCACACCAACGCCGGGACAGTGTTCACCCGCATCAACGAGGCCCTGGCGCCGGACCTTCAAGCGTCCAATCAGTTCGTCACGGCCATCCTGGCGCGGATCAATCCCCGCAAACGGACGCTCGCCTACGCTAACGCGGGCCACCCGGCGGGGCTTGTGCTGGATCGCCGCGGCGAGGTGAAGCTGACGATGGGCCGGCGCGACATGCCCCTGGGCCTGTTTCCGGGCGTGCAGTACCGGGAAGAGCCGTCGATAGAGCTGGAGCCGGGCGACCTAGTGTTCCTCTATTCGGACGGCCTGGTGGAGGCCTGCAACGATCGGGAAGAGCCGTTCGGACAGGAGCGCGCGCTGGAAACCCTGCGCGCCTGCGCCCATTGCCCCCCGCAACAGGCCATCGATTCGATCCTCGCCGCGCTCGAAAAGTTCCGGGGGAAAAAGCCGCCTCAGGACGACGTGACTCTCGTTGCGGCGCGCGTGCTGAGCTTCGGCAAAGACCTCGAGTAAAAATCAACCCCATCCTGAGCGGCCGCCCGCCGTTGACGGGCCCCTCCCCGCGCCCATAGAGTGAGCGGGCGCGCGAACTCTTCCCGGCGGCCCGAAGCGGAACGGACAGCGGCGCGCCGGGAGACGACCAAAACGCATATGGCAAACACTATTCTCGTTGGAACGCAGTGGGGCGACGAAGGCAAGGGCAAGATCATCGACGTCCTGACCGATGAGGCGGACGTGGTGGTCCGCACCCAGGGCGGCAATAACGCCGGACACACCGTCTTCGTCCGAGGCGAAAAATACATTCTTCACCTCATCCCTTCGGGCATCCTCCGCCCCGGCAAGCTGTGTGTCATCGGCAACGGCGTGGTCGTCAACCCCCTTTCGCTGATCTCGGAAATCGAGACTCTCGAAAAGCTCGGGGTCCGAATCGGACGCAAGCTGTTGATCAGCGACGCCGCCCATGTGGCGCTCCCATTCCATCCCAAACTCGACGAGGCGCGCGAGAAAGCCAAAGGCAAGAAACGGATCGGCACCACCAAGCGAGGCATCGGACCCGCCTACGCGGACAAGGCGTCGCGCGTGGGCATTCGGATGGGCGATCTGGTCGACGCGGAGCGCTTCCCTGAGCTGCTTCGCGAGCGCATGCGGGAAGCCCGCCGCATCCTGGCCCTCTACGGGCTGCGGCCTCCCCCCTACCGGCGGACGCTGGACGCCTACGCCGAGGCCGCCGAACGCCTGCGGCCCATGGTGACGAACACCGTCGTCCGCCTCCACCGCGAGATTGCCAAGGGCAAGCGCTTCCTCTTCGAAGGCGCTCAGGGAACCTACCTGGACATCGACCACGGCACCTATCCATACGTGACCTCTTCCAACACCACCGCCGGCGGCGCTTGCGCCGGATCGGGCGTGCCGCCCGCCAAGATCGATTCCGTGGTGGGCGTGATGAAAGCCTACACCACCCGCGTCGGCGAAGGCCCCTTCCCCACTGAAAGCGAGGAGATCAGCCAAGCGCTCCACGCCATGGGCCGGGAGTTCGGCGCGACCACCGGCCGCCCGCGCCGGTGCGGCTGGTTCGACGCCGTTCTCGTCCGCCAGGCGGTCAAGATCAACGGCGTGGATCGCCTGGCAATCACCAACGTGGACGGCTTGGACGCCTTCGACCGGATCCGCGTCTGCGTGGGCTACCGCTTGGGAAATCGCCGGCTGGACTGGGTCCCCAGCCGCGCAGCAGATCTGGCCGCCTGCCGGCCGGTTTACCGCGAGTTTCCCGGTTGGAAGCAGGACACCTCGGGCGCGCGCGCCTGGGAAGAGCTGCCCGCCGCCTGCCGCCGGTATCTGGAAAGCCTCGCCGAGCTGGTCGGCGCCCGCCCGGCCATCGTCTCCGTGGGGCCGGACCGCGAACAAACCATCCGCCTGGACTAGCCGGCGGCTTCGTCGAATCAGAAGAAACCGCGGCCTATGTTCGGATCTCCTTCCAAATCAAGGCAGGGCAGGAAAAGCGGCGAAAAGGCTGAATCGGACGCCGTCAAGCTCAGCCCCGAAGCGCTCGACTCCCTCCCCACCCACGTGGCGATCATCATGGACGGCAACGGGCGCTGGGCCAAACGCCACGGCCTCTCCCGCGTGGAGGGCCACCGCAAAGGCGCCGAGTCCGCGCGGGAGGCCGTCCGCGTCGCCGGGGAAGTCGGCGTCAAATACCTCACCCTGTACGCCTTCTCGGTGGAGAACTGGAATCGACCCAAGGAGGAAGTGGACGCCTTGATGGAATACCTGGCCCGCTACCTCCGCACCGAATCGAGCGAGCTGAGCAAGCACAACGTGCGGCTGCAGGTGATCGGTCAGATCTACCGGCTCCCTGAGTTCGTGCAGGCCCAATTGCTCAAGACCCAGGCGGCCCTGGCCAAGAACAACGGACTTACCCTGACGCTGGCCCTCAGTTACGGCGGCCGAGTGGAAATCGTGGAGGCGGCCCGCAGCATCGCCCGCAAGGTCAAAGAAGGCGTGCTCGAGCCGGAAGAGATCACTGAGCATCTTTTCGCTCAGCACCTTTACACACACAACATGCCCGATCCGGACCTGCTCATTCGCACCAGCGGGGAAATGCGCCTGAGCAATTTCCTCCTCTGGCAATGCTCCTACACCGAGCTGGTGGTCACGCCGGTGCTCTGGCCCGATTTCCGCAAGCCTCATTTCTACGAGGCGATCGAGGAATACACCCGTCGCCAACGGCGCTTCGGACGGGTGGTGTGAGCGCCCGCCCGCGGCCTTGCCCGCGGCGCGGCGCGGGCCTTTATTTCTTCAAGCCGATGGCGAGGTCCGAGCGCATTCGAAAGAAGCTCAGCGAAACGCCCCACAAGCCGGGCGTCTATCTGATGAAGGACCGCCTGGGGAGGGTGATCTACGTGGGCAAGGCGCGCGACCTGCGCCGACGCCTCAGCCAATACTTCCAACCCTCCCGCCGCCTGGGTTGGGACCTCAAATTCCAGGCGCTGGTCGAGTCCATCCATGATTTCGACGTCCATCTCGTCCGCAGCGAAGCGGAGGCCCTTCTCCTGGAGGGCAAGCTCATCAAGGAGCTTCGCCCTCGGTACAACGTCAGTTTCCGCGACGACAAGCGCTTCCTGATGATCAAGGTCAACCTCAACGACCCGATCCCCCGCTTCGCCTTGACCCGCGTCCGGCAGGACGACGGAGCGCGCTATTTCGGCCCGTTCCCCAATTCGGGGGCGCTGCGGCGGACGCTGGATCTGGCGCGCCACAAATTCCATCTGCGCGGCTGCAAGGCGCTCACCCCCTCGGCCCACGACTACAAGCACTGCCTCTACGCCCGCCTGAAGAGGTGCAGCGCCCCGTGCGTCGGCGGCGTCACGCCCGAGCAGTACCGCATGCAAGTCGAGGCCGCCTGCAAGTTTCTCGAAGGCCGATGCGAAGAGCTGGCCGGAGAGCTGGAGAAACAAATGCGCGCGGCCGCGGCCGATCTTGATTTTGAAAAAGCGGCCGAACTGCGCGACTTGATCCGCGACATCCGCCGCACCCTCCAGAAGGCCGAACGGTTCGAGCGCGGCCCCTACCGTCTGCGCGCTCCCCAAAACCCCGAGCAAGAGCTGGCCGAGCTGGCCGAAACTCTCGGCCTGGCCAAGCCCCCCCAGCGCATCGAGGGGTTCGACATCTCGAACATCAGCGACACCTTCAAGGTCGCCTCGATGGTCTGCTTCCACAGGGGGAGGCCCGACCGCGCCAACTACCGGCGCTATCGCATCCGAACCGTCAAGGGGCAAGACGACTTCGCCTGCATGGCTGAGGTGATTCGCCGGCGTTACTCGCGCCTGTTGCGGGAGGCCGCCGAACCTGGCCTGCCGCCGGACGAGGACAGCGGCGAAGCCGCGCCCGAGGAGCTGCAAAAACACATCGACGAAACGGCCCGCGCCGTGCGCGCCGGCCGGCCCGCCTCCGTCGCGCGGCCTACAAAGCCTCGCCTGCCGGACCTCATCGTCATCGACGGCGGCAAGGGCCAGCTCCGCGCCGCCCTCGCCGAGCTGGCAAGCCTCGGCCTTGGCCGCGTCCCCGCCGTCGGCCTGGCCAAGGAATTCGAGGAAATCTATCGCCCCGGAGAGAAGGAGCCGATCCGCCTGCCGCTTGATTCAGGCGCTCTCCGCCTGCTCCAGCGCGTGCGGGACGAATCCCACCGTTTCGCCCACGCTTACAACGCGCAGCTCCGCCTGAAGCGAATCCGGGAAAGCGTGCTCGACGAGTTCCCCGGCGTGGGGGAAAAGCGCAAGCAGCTCCTGCTTCGACGGTTTGGATCGATTCGGCGCCTGCGCGAGGCGTCCGTCGAAGAGATCGCCGCTCTGCCCGGCTTCGGCCGCGCGACCGCCGAAAAACTCAAGGCCTTTCTCGAGGCGCGCAGCCGACGTCCCGCGACGCCGGACAAGCCGACCGCCCGTCCCGCCCAACAGCCTCATCCGCCCGAGGATCGCCGGTGAACTTTGTACACCTCGGCCTGGTCGGTGCACTTGATCACCATCTCGTCCACGCACACATGGGGAGGGCGGCTCGCCGTCCACACAATGGCCTCGGCCACGTCCTCCGCCCGCAACGGCTCGAGGCCTTCGTACACCTTGGCCGCGCGCTCCGCGTCGCCTTTGAAACGGACCAGGGAAAACTCCGTTTCCGCCATCCCCGGATCGATGGCGCACACGCGGACGCCCGAGCCGCACAGCTCCAGGCGCAGCGCGCGGGTGATCTGCAGCTCGCCCGCCTTGGCCGCGCAGTAAGCGGCCCCGCCCTCATAAGCCGTCCTCCCGGCCACCGAGCCGATATTGATGATCGTGCCGCGCCCGTGGGGAAGCATCAGGGGAAGGATCGCCCGGCACATCCGCAGGACCCCCAGGGCGTTGGTCTGGAACATCGTTTCCCAATCCTCGTCCTTGCCCTCGATCACAGGATCCAACCCCAGCGCCCCGCCCGCGTTGTTGACCAACACATCCACGCGCCCGGCCTTGTCGCGGGCCCACTCCGCAAAGGCGTTGACGCTCTCGGTCTTGGTCACGTCCAGGCGACGGAAAAGCGCTTCCGGCGAACCGGCGCCTTCGGCTTCGCGGGCGATCACCTCGAGCCGATCCACCCGCCGGGCGCCGAGAAGCAACCGGGCGCGCTGCGCGCCGAACAGCCGCGCCGCCGCCGCGCCGAACCCGCTGGAGGCCCCTGTAATCACTACCCATTGATCTTCAAGAGCTGTTTTCGCCATAGGTCCGTTTCTCCGGGGAAGCCATAAAAATGGTGCGCGGTGCAGGACTTGAACCTGCGACCCCTTCCGCGTCAAGGAAGTGCTCTTCCTCTGAGCTAACCGCGCACCCTAAACGCGCCGTCTACCTTGCCAGAGCCCATCGAAATGGCAAGAGAAGATTTCGGTTCTTCCGCGCGCCCGCCAGGGCCGGCAAGAAAACGCCGCCCGGAACCGGGCGGCTGTCCAATCACCATGCGTCTCTCCGAGGCGGCTCAGTCCAGCCGCACATCGCCGCAAAGGTGGGTCTTGACGCCCAGCTCGGCCAGGGCCGCCGCCTTGATGCGGCAGGCGCGATGGGCTTGCTTCTCGCTCGGCGCGTAGGCCACCTGAATGTGGTTGGCCTTGTGTCGGGCCATCATTTGATCGCGCGTCACGCCCTGAAGAACGGCGTGCATGACCGGCCACTGCGGCGTGGTTTCCTTCCAACGTCGCTCGGTCTCCTCCGGAGGCAGCTTCACCGCCCGGCCCACGCCCACGTCGGCGTGCAGTTCGCCCTCGGCCACAAAGATACGGCTCCATACGATCGGGCCCGGCTTGGACACGCCCTTGATGGTGCCGCCGCCGAGCCGGAAATACATCGGCGGCTGACGCTCGCTGACCGCCCCGCGGTAACCTCCGGCAAGATGCGCCGGAGGAACCGCGCCGGAGATCATGAACACCCACACAAAATCGTCCGCCCCGTCGCCCTTGTAGGCCTCGCCCCAACGCACGTCGTGGAGGGTGGTCTCCGGCGGCCATCCCAGCTCGCGCCAGAGCCGGTAGGTGATCAAGCCGTCCAGGCCGGCGCATTCGTCCACCTCGTTGAAGTGGGGCAACGCCTCTCCTTCATAGAGGACGCGCTTGCTCCCTCGAGCGACAACCGGCGGACGATCGACGTTGTTGAGCAGCCCTTCCGCCAAATCGCTGGCCGGGGCAAGATCCTTAAGCCCCTGCTGGTACTGAATGCCGATCACCGAGCAGCCGAACTCGTCCGCCATCCGCAGCGCGGCGATGTACATCTTGCACTGCTCGAGCGTCTGGCGCTCGGTCAGCTCGGTCGCCTCATCCTCGCCCCATTGGAACTTCATGCCCTTCTTGAGGAGCCAATTCAGAACCTCGCGCGCCTCCTCGTCTGAGACCTCCCGCATGGCGGCGTAGAGAGCTGACTGGCTCAGCCGCTCTTTGAACACGCCCGCCGGAGCAAGCAGCTCGTCGGGAATAATGGCGTTGTACATCCCCATGCAGCCCTCGTCGAAGATCCCCATGATCGCCCCTTCCCGCTTGAAACGGCGGGCGAACTCGCCCCCCCTCTTTTCGTCTTCAACGGGGATCTTGAGCAGATCGAACGCGCGGACGTGGCTCTGGTCATGGCTCACCTGGCCCTCTTCGATCCACTGCTTAAGGCCCTTTTTGAAGAACGGATCAGTGAACTTCTCGCTCCACAACGTGCTGTAGGGCACGCCCATCTTTGTGAGCGACGCGTTGAGGTTGAGCATCCCCACCAAGCCCGGCCAAGTCCCGCTCCAATTGGCCACCGTGAGGATCGGGGCGCGGTGTTTGTAGAGTCCCGGCAGGACGTGCTGGCTGTATTGCCAGACCGACTCGGCCACGATCAGGGGCGTCTCCGGATCCACTTTTCGGAACACCTCCAGCCCCATCTTTTGGGAATCGATGAAGCCGTGGCGCTTGCGCGCGTCGTAAGGGTGAGCGCGGACCACTTTGCACCCCTCCTTGCGCAACGCGGCGATGAGGGCGTCTTCCATTTTCTTCTGCTCCGGCCAACACTCTTGATTGGCCGAAAGCCGAAGGTCGCCGTTAGCTGTCAGATACACTTGTTTGGTTTTCATTCTTCAAAGCTTCCTTTCTCCAACGCCTACCATCCCGGCGCTCCCGAGAGCAAGGCTATTCGGCTCTCGATGGCCTGTCGGCGGAAATCAGCGGCCCGATTCCCCTGAAGGACGGGGCAGATCGCGCTTGGCCAATTCCTGGATTTGAGCCCACTCCCGCTCCCAGAGAGCCGCCAGCTCCTTGACCCGCCCCGGAAAACGCGCCGCCAGATTGCGCGTCTCGGAGCGGTCCTGAGCCAGGTTGTAAAGCTCCCAGGGACCCTTGCGGTCGGCCACCAGCTTCCAATCCCCCATCCGAATCGCCCGGTTCCCCTCGTGCAGCCACCACAGAAAACGATGGGGCGCTGTTCCGTCCCGTCGGAACAACGGAACCAGGCTTTTGCCCGGAGGCGGCGGCACGGCGCCGCCGGCCCAGCGCTTGGGCCATTCGCCTCCGGCCAGATCGAGGATAGTGGGGGCCAAGTCGACCACATGCCCCGGCGCGCGCCGGAATTCGCCGCGGGCGCGGATGCCTTGGGGCCAGCGCACGATCAAGGGCGTGGCGATGCCGCCTTCCTGGACCCACGTCTTGTGCCGGCGGAAGGGCGTGTTGGCCGCGCTGGACCAACCCGGGCCAAGGCAAAGGAACGTGCGCGCCGAGCCCGGAGGCGCGTTTGGGTCGTGGCCGTCGCCGCGCACCATGATCTCCGCGCTTGCGCCGTTGTCCGAAAGGAAGAACACGACCGTGTTCTCCTCGGCGCCCATTGCGCGAAGCTGCGCCAAGACCCGGCCGATTTCCTGATCCATCCTGTCCACCATCGCCGCGTGAACCGCCATCTTCGCGGCCTGGAACTTCCGCTGCGCCTCCGTCAGCTCGGACCAGGACGTCTCATGCCGAATCTCGCCCGGTCCCAGGATTTTATAGGCCTGGGGGAAGTAGTAAGGGGGCCCGATGTTCGGCTCCAGGGACGAAAGGTCGCACCGGAGAAGCCCCATCTCCCGAAGCCGCTTCCACCGCGCCTCTCGGACGGCGTCCCAACCCACGGCGTACTTGTCGCGGTACCGGGCGATGTCTTCCGCGGGGGCCTGGAGCGGGAAATGCGGCGAGGTGAAGCAGAGGTAGAGGAAAAAGGGCTGTTGCCGATGCGCGCGGGCGTGCTCTTTCAAAAACTCAACGGCCCGGCTTGCGATCGCCGTGGTGGCGTAATATCCGCTGCCCGGCTTGACGGGCGGCAACGGCTTGTCGTCCAACAAATGCCGCTTGGGAGCAAAAAAGCGGTTGTGATCTTCCAGGCTGTAGGAGCGGTCGAAGCCGCCTTTGAGTCGGGGGCCGTCGATGTGCCATTTGCCCGAGTGGTAACAGCGGTAGCCCAGAGGCTTGAGCAGTTCAGGCAACAGCCGCGCCCAGCCCGGCCGCCGGCCGCCGTAGCCGCTGCGCACGCCCGGCACGGCGTCGCGCCGCACCTGCTGCGCGTAATAGCCGGTCATCACCGCTCCCCGCGTGGGCCAGCAACGGGTGGTGTTGTAAAACTGCGTGAAACGCAGCCCTTCGGCGGCAAGCCGATCCAGATTCGGGGTCCGAATCTCCCCGCCATAACAGCCCGCGTCGGAGAAACCCATGTCGTCGGCCAGAATCAGGACCACGTTTGGCTTGGAAGGGAAGCCCTCGGCCGCCGGCGCGACGCCGGCAAAGAGGAAAAGGCCGCCAGCCAAAACCGCGCCGGACAAGAAAGGAAACCGCGCCTTCATGACCCGATTGTGCCCCGGGCGGCAGCCCGGCTTCAAGGGCAAAGCTCCGGGGACGAACGCGAATTCGGCTTCCCCTTCCTCGAAGGAAGCGATTCAATGGCCGAAGCCATGAAACTTTCGATTCATACCCACGGATCGGCGGCGGCCGGGGCGTTGGCTTTGGCCCTCGGGGCAACCGGGCTCGCCGCAACGCCCAAGGCCGCCGCGCCCATCGCAATCCCCCCGGCGAAGGAAATCATCGCCCGGCTCAAGCCCGGCCACCCCCGGCTCCTGTTGGACCGCGCGGGGTTCGAAGCCCTCCGCCAGCGCAGCCAAAAAGATCCCCTGCTGCGCCGGTGGCGACGCGACCTTCACGCCGAGGCGGCCCGCATCCTCGGCCAATCTCCCTCCCGGTATGAAATCCCCGACGGCCTGCGCTTGCTCAGCACAAGCCGGCGGGTGCTTCGCCGCGTCTCCGTCCTCGCCCTGATGCATTGGCTGGAAGGCGACCCCCGGTGCGCCGCGCGCGCCTGGCGGGAACTCGACGCCGCCGCGCGCTTCCCGGACTGGAACCCGCGGCACTTCCTCGACACAGCCGAAATGACCCATGCCTTCGCCATTGGCTACGACTGGCTCTATTCGGTCTGGACCCCCGAACAACGGAAAACCCTTCGGGAAGCCATGGTCCGATTCGGGCTCGGTCCGGCCAAGGCCGCCTACGAGGGGCGAGAGCGGTACGGCTGGTGGGCGCGCGCCCATCATAACTGGAACCAGGTGTGCAACGGGGGCGTCGGCATGGGCGCGCTGGCGATCGGGGACGAAACGCCGGATCTGGCGGGGCAGTTGCTCCACGAAGGCCTGCGCTCGATCCAGCTCGCTATGACGCAGTTCGCTCCGGACGGCGCATGGGCCGAAGGCCCCGGCTACTGGAACTACGCGACTTCTTACAACGTCGCCTTCCTCGCCGCTCTCCAAACCGCCTTGGGAACGGACTACGGCCTCAGCGACATTCCCGGCTTCGCCCTTTGCGGCCGCTTTCCCGTCTACATCACCGGTCCCGTCAATCGCACCTTCAACTACGCCGACGGCGGGGACCGCGCGCCGCGCGCGCCGCAGCTCTTCTGGCTGGCCCGGCGCTTCCGCCAGCCCGACTACGCCCGATACGAGGTCGAGCGCGCCGCCCCTGCGCCCGCCGACCTGATCTGGTTCGACCGCAGCCTCCTCGAAGGAAGCGCGGCGCTGCCCCTGAACGTCTATTTCCGCAAGGCCGAAGTCGTCACCCTGCGCGGCGCATGGCGCGACCCCGCAGCCTGGTTCGTCGGCTTCAAGGCCGGAGACAACAAGGCCAACCACAGCCACTTGGACCTCGGAACGTTCGTGCTCGACGCCCTCGGCCAACGATGGGGCCTGGACCTGGGAGCGGACAACTACAACCTGCCCGGCTACTTCGGCGGAAAGCGCTGGACCTACTACCGACTCCGCGCCGAAGGCCACAACACGCTTGTGATCAACCCGGGCAAGGGGCCCGACCAAAACCCGCGCGCCGCCGCGCGCATCGTCAAGTTCCGCGCCGAGCCCGAGGACGCGGCGGCCGTGGCGGACCTGACCCCCGCCTACGCCGCCCACGCCCAGTCCGTCCAACGCGGCATCCGCCTGATGAAACGCCGGGCCGTCCTGGTCCAGGACGAAGTCCGCGCCAAGAGTCCCGCCAACCTATGGTGGTTTTTCCACACCCGCGCGGCGATTCAGATCGCCCCGGACGGCCGCTCCGCCCGCCTCAGCCAGGGCGGCAAGACGCTGGAGGCGCGGCTGCTCGCGCCGGCCGGGGCGCGGTTCCGGCAAATGGCCGCCGAGCCGCTGCCTTCCTCGCCGCGCCCCTCCGGCCAGGCCGTCAACCGCGGCGTGCGAAAGCTGGCCGTGCATTTGCAAGGGGCGACCGATACGAGACTTGCGATCCTCTTCCAAGAAAGCGGCAAGGCGCGCCCCGCCCTGAAAATCGAGCCGCTGGCGGCCTGGTAAGCGGAAACCGCAAGGCTCCGCCTTCTCCCGGCCGCGCGGCCCTTTCCCGAAAGGCCGCGCGGCCGGAGGGCGGCAGGCGGTTCATGCCGCCGAATTTCCTTTCGGAGCCCCCGGGCTAAAGCGACCACCCGGCGCGGTAATGATGTTGAATGTATCGCGCGGCCTCGGGACAGTTGGGAGCGACGCCGCGCCTGCCGTCCCACCGCAGTTTGCATTGGGCTCGATAGGCCGCGTTGCCCAGCAGGACCGCCTCGCTTAGAACGCCCGAGTAGCTGAAGTCGCAAGTCGTGGCCCCCTTTTCCAGGATCGCCTTGACCCATTCGCGGTGATGGCCGACTGAAGGCGGGATCGATTTGGGCGGAGGCGTGAAATCCTTGAATCGCTTTTCCGGAAGCAGGACGCGGCGGGTGTAGTCCGCCAAGAGGCTGCCTGTCGCGCCGACGAAGAGGACGCCGCTGCGGAAGTATTGCCGATATTCGCCCTGTAGAAGGTCCGGCTTGCGGCCGCCGTGATACCAAGTCAAAGGCAGCGGCTTATTCCGCGGCCCGCCGTAGGCGCGGCCCGGATAGGTGTAGCGAACAACGAGCCAGGGCGGAGTGGCTTCCGGGTCGACCGGCGGCCCGTCCACCGGATCGACTTCCGCCGGCAGGCCCAGGCCCAGCGCCCAATGCGGCAAATCCATGAAGTGGCAGCCGAAATCGCCGAGCGCGCCGCTGCCGAAGGCCCACCAGTTCCGCCATGCGGCGGGCGCATACTCCGGGTGATACGGCCGGTAGGGCGCAGGGCCCAACCACAGATCCCAATCGAGCCACCCAGGAACCGGCGGGCGATCTTTGGGGAGTTTGATCTTTCCGTAGCTGGCCGAAGACCACACGTGGACCTCCCGAACCTCGCCGATCACTCCCGCCCGGATCCATTCCACCACGCGGCGGTAATTCTCGCCCGCGTGGATTTGCGTGCCGAGCTGGGTAGGCGCGCCCTTTTCCGCCGCGAGCCGGCGCACGATCCGGCATTCGGAAACGGTCCGGGTCAACGGCTTCTCGCAGTACACCGGGAGGCCCAACCGCAGCCCCGCCGCGGTCGCCGCGGCGTGGGTATGGTCCGGGGTGGCGACAACGAGAGCGTCGAGTTTTTCCTTCTCGAGCATCTTGCGGAAATCCCGGTATCGGGCGGCGCGGGGATGTTTCTTCGCCGCGGCGGCCAGGAACCGGGCGTCCACGTCGCACAGCGCGGCCGCCTCCGCCTCGGGCGATTGAGCAACCCCTTGAAGG
>JAGHDA010000361.1 GCA_021160185.1 Verrucomicrobiota bacterium | reverse complement strand
CCTCTGAGGCGATCTGGGGAGGAGAAGGCTTCACGGGCTGCTCGGGTTGAGGGGCGGGAGGGGCTTCCCGTTCCGGCTTTGCTTCCGGAGGAGACGGCTTGGGCTTGGGAGGGGCGTTGGTTTCCGGCGGAGGAGAGGCTTTTTCGGCGGCGTTGGTCGCGTTTTCGGGTTTCAGCGCCGCGGGCGCGCGCAGTCCTCCGGGGCGCACGGCGCCTACTTGGGCGAAGAGGTTCGAGACGTTTCCGGCAAGATTGGACCGGAGCCCGGGAACGCCCGAGGGGCTCTCCACGCCCGGACGCAACTCGACCGCCAGCTGGTGCATGAGCCGGGTGATTTCTTCACGGCGCGGCTCTTCCTGGGCCGCGTCCAGGTAAGCTTGGAGTTTTTCGATGGTTTCAAGGCGGTTTTCTTTTTCTCGGGAAGCCAGGGCGGCCTGGTTCCAGAGAACGTCGGGATTTTTCGGATCGAGGGCGGCCGCGGCTTTGAGGAGCTTGCGGGCCTGTTCTGCGCCCCCTTGCTGGAGGAGGCAGACAGCCAGGTCGTTCATCGCCCGGACGCGCGTGGGCGCGTCTTTTGCAAACCGAACGGCCTGGATGAGGTTGGTCCTCGCCTCGGCGAGGCGTCCGGCCCGGAAGAGCGCTTCCCCCAGGTAGAGGCGGCCTAGGGCGTGTTGCGGGCGGTAAGCGATGAAGGCCTCCAGTTCCCGAATGGCTTCGGCAATGCTGCCGTGATCAAGCTGGAGACGGCCTCGGTTGAATCGCGCGGCGAGCAGGTCCGGATCCATCAGCGCCGCCGCGCGGTAGGCTTCGTCCGCCGCGGCGTATTGTCCCGCTTCATGATAGGCCAGTCCCACGTAATTCCACGCCCGGGCGGCGGCGGGAGCGTTGGTTTCCCACAGCTTGGCCGCGGTGCGGAAAAGGGGCGCGGCCTGTTCGGGCCGCCCTTCGCGGAGCCACCGGAGCCCCTCGCGAAACGCGCCGAGGGCGGGGTCGCGCGGCTGGGTGGAGAGGCCCAGGTAAAGTCCCAGAACCGCCAGAAGCGGCGCGGCCAGCCAAAGGTAGCGTTTGCCCCACCGCTGCCACAGGGACGCTTCCTCCGGACCGGCTTCTTCAGGCGGTTCTGTCAACTTTTTGGTGGTCGGCATTCAAACCCTCCCTAACATTCGGGGCCGGATGAGTCAAGGTCGCGGACCAGCGCAAGGATTTTGAGCCGATGAGGGGCCCCGAGGCAAAGAAGATCGTCATCCTCCTCGCCGTGTTTTCGGCGGCCGCCGTTTTGGACGCCGCCCCCCCCGCGGCGCAAGCGCCCGATCCGGGCCTGGCGCCGGCCTCCCGCGCGGTGGTTGTGGAGGACGCCCGCGCCACTCGGGCCTTCAAGCCGGATCCGGAAAGGGTGCGTCGAATGTTGACGGCGGGGTTGACCAATCTGGCCCGCGCGGGATCGGTTCGCGCCGCCTGGGCGAAATTCCTCAAGCCCGACGACGTCGTGGGCGTGAAAGTGCTTTCCGCTCCCGGGCCTATGGCCGGAACCCGACCCGCCGTGGCGGAAGCGCTTGTCCGTTCGCTGATCGAAGCCGGCTTCCGGCCGGGGAACATCATTTTGTGGGACAGACGGCGAAGGGATCTGGAACGGGCCGGGTTCGGCCGGATCGCCGAACGGTATGGCGTGGCGTTGGCCGGGAGCGTGGAAGCCGGGTTCGATCCGGATCATTTTTACGACAACCCCATCCCGGGCAGGCTGGTTTGGGGAGACCTGGACTTCCAGCCCGGCAAGGAAACCATGGGCCGCCGCTCGCATGTGACGCGGCTGCTGACTCGGCGCATTACCCGGTTGATCAGCTTGGCGCCTTTGCTGAACCACAACGTGGCCGGGGTTTCCGGGTGCCTGTACAACCTGGCCTCCGGCAGCGTGGACAACGTGTTGCGCTTCCTGGACAACGGCGAACGAATGGCGGTCGCCCTGCCGGAGATTTACGCGATGCCGGAGATCTCGGACAAAGCGACCCTTCATATCGTGGACGCCTTGATCGCTCAATATTACGGGGAGGGCGATAGCCTGCTTCACTATTCGGCGACCCTGAACCAGCTGTGGTTCAGCTCCGATCCGGTGGCTTTGGACGTCCTGGGCGTTCGCGAGCTGGAAGCGCTCCGGCGGCGGTTCGGGGCGGCGCCTCTTCCGGGACTTCCTCAGCTTTATCGGAACGCGGCCATTCTCCAGTTGGGGGAGGATCGCCCGGAGAAGATCCTCGTGGAGAAGATGCGGCTGGAATAGCGGCGGGAGACTCGGCGGCGCAATGCCGCCGATCCGGTCGGGCGCGGCTACCGGGCCGCGGCGCGGCGCAATCGGTCCCAGATCGCTTCCCATTCGTCGCGCTCCGGCGGCGCTTCCACGAGAATCGCGCGGATTCCCGGGGCGTCGCATTCATGCAGGGTGCGGTACAGGGCCCGGCCGTACTCCGCGACTCCCCGCGGCATCAGGGCCGTCCGCCGGAACCGGATGGAGCGGGGAAGCCGCAAGGCTGCCAGGGCGCAGCGATCGGGCGAAAGCCCGGCCGCCTCCAGGCGTTCGAGCAACTCTGATTCCTCCCGCCACCGCCACACCAGCAGGGCGGCGCGCGGCGCGTAGTGCCGATCGAGCAGGCCGGGGCTGCGGAGCGGGCCGCGGCCCCGTTCCTCGGGGCCGCCCGCGGCGCGCGGCGTTTGCCCGAGCGCGGCGGCCAGCGCCGCCGGGCCGATCATGCCCGGACGCAGCACCCGCGGGGGCTGGACGCTCAAGTCCAGCACCGTCGATTCGATGCCCACCGGACAGGGGCCGCCGTCCACGATCCACCTGATCCGGTCCCCCAGCGAGCGCGCCACATGGTCCGCCGTGGTGGGCGAGATTTCGGAGGAACGGTTGGCGCTCGGGGCGGCCAAGGGAAAGCCGCATCGGCGGATGATCGCCTCGGTGAGGGGCGCTTGCGGGTGACGCAGGCCCACCGTGCCGCCGCCCCCGGTCACCGCGTCCGGAATCCCGGCCGCTTTCGGGAGCACCAGGGTCAACGGCCCGGGCCAGAAGGCTTCGGCCAGGCGTTGCGCCGTTTCGGGCCAGACGGCCGCCCACCGCCGCGCCATCTCCGTTCCGTCCACGTGCACGATGAGCGGATTGTTGGGGGGGCGGCCCTTGGCCTCGCAGATGCGCCGCACGGCCCGCTCGCCGAGCGCGTTGGCCGCCAGGCCGTAAACCGTTTCCGTCGGCGTTGCCACCAGTTCGCCGGCGCGCAGGGCCTCCGCGGCCGTTTCGATCGCATGCCGCCGCTCGGCTTCGGTTCGGGTTGGCAGGATGATGGCGCGCCTTCGGCGCATGGGGTTGTCAGTCGCCTCCGGTTGCCTGGGTCTCGGCTTCCGCTTCTGAAATCGTTTCCAGGGAAACCTCGTTCGGCGCGCTCCACAACAGGCGCATTCGCGGGGGCAGGATGACCCGCACCGGCCGCCGCACGTCCCTGGCGTCGCGAATGCCTCGGGCGTCCACGTACACCACCGCCTCCTCGGAGGTCAGCAACTCAACCTGCTCTCGCGGCCCCCGGATCGCCACGCTCACGGATTCGGGCGTCACCTTGAAGCGGCGTTGCTCGCCCGGCCGCGTCAGGATCGTAACCGGCAGGTCCTGGAACTGGCGTTGGGATTCCGGCCCCAATTCGCCGTGTTCCAGGCCGTAATTGGCTGTGTACCAGAGGAGGGCGGCGAGCGCGGCGGAGGCCAGTTTCCAGCCTGCGTGGCGGATGAGCAGCCTTCGCCACATCGGTTCCGGCTCCGGACCCCGAAGCCGGGGGCCGGCCCGCTTGAGAGTAGCTTGTCGCTGCGCTTTGCCCATCGCCGCTCAGCTTTCTTCCGTCGATTCGCCCGCCCGCGCCGCTCGGGCGGCCTCGGCGCGTCGGTCGCGGCCGACCTGCCCGCGCAGCCATTCCCGGAAGGAACGCGGCTTGCGCGAGCCCACCAGCACCGAGGTCAGGAAGGACCGCAGCTCTTCCGCCGTCACGCCCCGGACCAATTGCCCCTTGTAGGCGTAGCT
>JAGHDA010000004.1 GCA_021160185.1 Verrucomicrobiota bacterium | reverse complement strand
GCCACAATCCTTCCGCCTCCCGAAGGCGCACCGAGGCCTCCTCCAGCACGCCCTTTGCCTCGGGCTGGACGACCACCTCGTTCATCCCCATGCTCCCGCCCCAGATGCCCCCGCCGGGGCTGAGGCGTTTTTCGATGATCGTCACTCGGCGCCCGGCGGCGCTCAGTTTCCACGCGGCGACCAAGCCGGCCGGTCCGCTGCCCACCACCGCCACGTCGCTCTCCAGGCGCTCGGAAAACTTCCTGTGATACGCCTCGGCGATGGCCCTCGAGATGCTCAATTCATCAAATCCTCCCATCCCGCGCATTGTAGCCCCTTGCCCGGCCTCAAGGGCAAGCTTCCTGAGAGGACGCTTCCGGAAAACGCCCCAAGGCAATTGAACGCATCCGCTCCGCGACGGTCTGTTTTCAATAGAAAAATGCGGCGCGGCCGGCGGCTCAAGAAAACCCGCCGCCGCGGCATGGAAAAAACACGGAATCACCAACGCTCATCAAAAGACGCGCCCTATGAAAAACGATATAAGAAAATGCTTCTTCCAAAGGGGGATGAAGCGCCATCTCCTGATCGCTTGCCTCTGCGCGGCTCTCTCCGCGCCGTTTGCTTCGGCGGGGCTCCGCTCCGCCGGGCCGAACCTGAAAAAACCTCATCCCGTCCCGCGGAAGGAACCTGCCAAGCCTCGAACCGCCTGGCTCGGCGTGGCGGTTCGCCCGGCCGACCCGACGCTGCGCGCGCAATTGACCCTCCCGCGAGGCGCAGGATTGGTTGTGGAAGAGGTCCGTCCCGAAAGCCCGGCCGCCAAGGCCGGAATCCGGGTCACTGACATCCTCTTGCGGCTGGAGGATCAATGGCTCTTCACGCCGGACCAACTCGCCGCGCTGGTCCGCAGCTACAAGCCCGGCGAGACGGTTTCATTGAAGCTGATTCGGTCGGGCAAGCCCCTTGAGCTGCGGGCGCGCCTCGAGTCCGCTCCGCGCGAGGCGGCCGAGTCCGAGCCCAAATGGCTCCCCCCGCCCCCCTGGCCGGAAGAGCCCTGGTGGAAAAACCTGGAGAAGCGCTTCCCGCGCCTGCGCGAATGGTGGGAACGGCGCTTCGGCGACAAGGACGACTGGGGCTGGATGAACAAGCTGCCCGAGCCGTGGAGAGAAGGGAAACCCCCGCTGCCGTTCCGGATCGAGCCGAATCCGCCGGCCCGCGCCTGGCTGGGCGTAGTGATCGCAGACGCCGACCCGGACGTTCTGGCGCGCGCCGGACGCAACCCGGACGACGGGGGCGCGGTGATCGTGGAAGTTCAACCCGGTTCGCCGGCCGCCAAAGCGGGGTTGAAACCGGACGATTTGGTGACGGCCGCAAACGGTCGAGCGGTCCATTCCGCCGAAGAGCTTCGGGCTCTTATCGGCCGCCAAAAACCCGGCAGCCGCGTCGTCCTGAAAGTCATCCGAAACGGCAGGCCCCTGCGGGTGGAGGCGACCCTGGGCAAGCCGCCGTCCGAACCCTCCGCTCTCCGTCCGTTCCAAAAAAAGAAAGAGCGTGAGGAGTGGAAAGAACCCGAAAAACACCGCTCCCAGCCGCCCGCCTTGAAAAAAGAAAGCCTGCGCGCGCCGCGCCGCGCCTACACGATCACAGTGGTCAATCAGGAAGGAACGGCGATCGTAACCGGCCGGGACGGCAAGGCGCGGATCGAGATTCGCGGCCCTGAAGGCAAGGAGCTGTATTCGGGGCCATGGCCTTCGGAGAAAGCGCGGAAGGCCCTCCCCGAATCCCTCGCGCGTCGGCTGGAAAAGGCGTTGCGCGATCTGCCGAAACCCGAACGCGAGGATTAGAAAGGAGGCGGCAAAACCGCCTCCTTTCTTAAAATCCCTGACCCGGTCTGTTATCTCGGCGGCTGCGGGGGCTTTCCCCCGCAGCCGCCGACGTCAAGAAAGGCAAACCAACCTACGCCGCTTCGCCCAGGGCAGCCCGCAGGTCTTCCTCCGGCGAGCGGATAGGGGCCAGGTTGTACTTCTCGACAAGAACCTTGAGCATGTTCGGCGTGACAAACGCCGGAAGGGTCGGCCCCAGCCGGATGTTGCGGATTCCCAGATGCAGCAGGGTCAACAGGATGGCCACCGCTTTCTGTTCGAACCAGGAAAGGATCACCGAAAGCGGCAGATCGTTGACGCCGCACCCAAAAGCGTCGGCCAACGCCGAAGCCACGCGGATGGCCGAATAGGCGTCGTTGCACTGCCCCATGTCCATGAGGCGCGGAATGCCCTCGATCTCGCCAAAGGGCAGCTTGTTGAAGCGGTACTTGCCGCAGGCGAGCGTGAGAATCAGGCAGTCCTGGGGAACCGACTGTGCCAAATTGGTATAGTAATTTCGGCCGGGGCGCGCGCCGTCGCACCCGCCGATGAGGAAGAAGCGGCGGATCTTGCCCTCTTTCACGGCCTGGATGACCTTCTCCGCCTGACTGAGCACCGCGTTATGGCCAAAGCCGACCATGATGCGCCGATCCGGGCCGTCCTCGGCGAAGCCGGGCGCGGCCAAGGCCGCCTCGATGACGGGCGTGAAATCGCGGTTGGCGATGTGGCGCACGCCGGGCCACGCCACGAGTCCGGAAGTGAAGATGCGGCCTTTGTATTCGGGCAGCGGCTCCTGGATGCAGTTGGTGGTCATGAGGATCGCTCCGGGGAAGGCGGCGAATTCGTCCCGCTGCTTCTGCCAGGCCCCACCGTAGTTGCCGACCAGATGCTTGTACTTCTTGAGGCCGGGATAGCCGTGGGCGGGAAGCATCTCGCCGTGGGTGTAGACGTTGATTCCCTTGCCTTCGGTTTGCTTAAGCAGCTCTTCCAGATCCTTCAGGTCATGGCCGGAAACCACGATCGCCTTGCCCTTGACCGGCTCGATGCGGACCTCGGTCGGCTCCGGATGGCCGTAGGTGGTTGTGTGGGCCTTGTCCAAAAGTTCCATGACCTGGAGATTCACCTCGCCGCAACGGAGGCAGCCTTTGAAGAGTTTGTC
>JAGHDA010000174.1 GCA_021160185.1 Verrucomicrobiota bacterium | reverse complement strand
GTTCTGTACTGCGAAACAGCAAAAGTTAGTTAACCAACAACACAACGGAGGCACTTCTATGCGTGTTTTCCCTTCCACCTCCGCACACCAACTAGCGCTGGCTGCCGCTCTCTTCCTGGCGGGCGCCGCGGGCGTGGCCGACGAGAGCGATTGGATTTCGCTCGGCCCTGAAAACAACTTCGCCGCCTGGCGACAGCCGGTGGGAGATTGGTGCGAGGCAGGCGACGCCGCGCTCGATCCGAACAATCCTCGCCGGCTGATTGGCAAGCCGGGAACGGGAGTGATGATCAATGGCCGCAGCGGCCGGACCGCCAGCCTGGTCACCAAAGAAGCGTTTCAAGACGTCGAACTGTGCCTGGAATTCATGGTGGCCAGCGGGTCCAACTCCGGTGTCATTTTCCACGGCAACCACGAGATCCAGATCCGCGATACGTGCGGCAAGCGGCCCGTCACGGCGGCCGACTGCGGTGGCATCTATCCTCGGGCCGAAGCAAAACCGAGGTACCACTATCCTTACGGCGGCGCGCCGCCGCGGGTCAACGCCGCCAAGCAGGCGGGCCGATGGCAGACGCTCCACATCATCTTCCGCTCGCCTCGGTTCGACCCGAGCGGGAACAAGATCGCCAATGCCCGATTCGTCAAGGTCGTGCTGAACGGCCAGGTGTTGTACCAAGACCAGGAAGTCCCGTATCCGAGCGGGTTGAACTGGCGGCGCAAGGAACGACCCCGCGGACCGATCATCTTGCAGGGCGATTATGGTCCGGTGGCATTCCGCCGCGTGCGTGTGCGACCGTGGCAACCGCAGCCGGCCAGCGTGAAGGCGCGTGGATTGAACGTGCCGCCGCCGGGTTTTGCCGCTCTATTCAACGGCAAGGACTTTACCGGGTGGCGGCTTTCGCCGCTGGCCCGGGAGGTTTGGCAAATCGAAGACGGCGCGCTCAAATCGCACCGGCGCATCGACCGTTGGGGCGCGGACCTGGCAACAGCCAAAGCGTACAAAGATTTTATGCTGCTGCTTGACTTCCGCATGCCAGAGATTTCGGATAGCGGCATTAACTTCCGGCGGCTCATTCCCCCCATGGAAAACTTCGGCCAGGCCGAGCAACTCAACATTCGATCCCGAGGAGGGTTGTGCAAGCTGGAAAGTTTTGAGTTCCTGCCCGAGCGCGTGAGAAAGGAACTGGGCATCACCGACGCCGATGTTCCCCATGTGCCGTACATCGACCCCGAAATAGGGAAGTGGCACACGATCAAGCTAACGGTCGTCGGCCGGAGCGTCTCGGTCGAGTATGACGGCAAGCTGCTCTTGGACGGCTTCCGCTACCCGCCGGGCCTGCTGAGCGAGGAAGCCGCTCCGATCCGTCTCCAAAAGCACATCCCCTGCGAGATCGCCGGCCAACTGCGCGACTGCCCGATCGAATACCGGAACATTTTCATCAAAGAGCTCAAGCCGAACGAGGATCGCTAAGCCGGCAGCAAAACAGACCGGCTGCCCGCAGATCCCTAACACTGAATTGGAAAAGCCGCGTCGGAAGTTGAAGCAGCTAGATAGAACAGCGCTTTAGGCGCGGCGCAGGCAGGCGTGGGGTTGCTTTGCAGCCGCCGGTTACACCTTGCTGCGGATGGCGCGGCTGAGTTTGGCGGCTGGGCGGCAAAACGCCCCCGGCGCGGCGCCGGCGGCCGCAGCGGCCGGTAAAAGGTCGCGACGGCGGCCCAAAGCGGCGGCGAGGAGGGCGCCCGTAGACACATATCAGTCCTTGCTGGCATGTAAATAGACCGAAATACGGGATCATAATAACCCCCGCGCGAAAAAGTGCCGCTTTTTCAACAGCCTGCCAGCAGGGCTCAGCCGTCTTGCAATCGCCGGTGGCGATCGTTAGTGAAGCATAGACGATTCCACGCGAAAGCTCCCCCTGCGTGCGTGGCGGTGGCGGTCGAACGGGGCATGTTCCGTTCCCGGCGAGGAAATGATCCCATACGCGTCCGCGCCATGGCGCGCATCAGGATGATCAGCGCAGCCTGATCGGTCGAGCCGAAAGCGTCTAGGCTTTCGGGCGAAGAACCGGCCGAAGGGGAGCTGGAGGACCTCGCCGCCTTCCTCAAACACTTACCGGGAAATACAAAGGCAAGCTGTTGTAGCCCGGAAGCGCGCCGCCGGCGCCGTCTTCTCGGGTCGAGCTTAGGCGTTTGGGGAAGAGCCGTTTGCGGCGGCGGCCGCGGCGGCGAGGCGATCTTTGAGATCACGCTCAAGCAGCGGCTCGACGAGGCGGTCCAGGTCGCCGTCCAGGATTGAGCGCAAATCGTATAGGGTCAGATCAATCCGATGGTCGGTGACCCGGTTCTGGGGGAAGTTGTAGGTGCGGATTTTTTCATTCCGCTCGCCGGCGCCGATTTGAGAGCGGCGCTCCCGCGCCAGTTTGGCGTTTTCCTCCTCGATCCGCCGCTGGAGGAGGCGGGAGCGGAGCACCCGAAACGCCTTGGCCTTGTTCTTCTGTTGGGAGCGTTCGTCTGCGCAACGGACGATGATTCCCGTAGGTTTGTGGAGGATTTGAACCGCTGAGTCGGTGGTGTTGACGCCCTGGCCGCCGGGTCCGGAGGCGCGGCAGACGCTGATCTCCACTTCCTCCGGCTTGATTGCCACGTCCACTTCCTCCGCTTCGGGCAGCACGGCCACGGTGGCGGTGCTGGTGTGGATGCGGCCTTGAGCTTCGGTGGCCGGGACGCGTTGGACGCGGTGGACGCCGCTTTCGAACTTGAGGCGGCGATAAGCGTCCGGCCCGGACACGCTGAAGATGATTTCCTTGAAGCCGCCCAGGTCGGAAGGGTGGCTGTGCATTGTTTCCACCTTCCAGCCCCGGCTTTCGGCGTAGCGGCAGAACATGCGGTAAAGATCCGCGGCGAAGAGAGCCGATTCCTCTCCGCCCGCGCCGGCGCGGATTTCGATAATGGTGTTTCGGGTGTCGGCCGGGTTGGGGGGCAGGAGTCCCTCGAGGACTTTGTAGCGAAGGCGTTCGGTTTCCGCTTCCAGCCGCGCGATTTCTTCCCGGGCCATCGCCTGCAGCTCGGG
>JAGHDA010000057.1 GCA_021160185.1 Verrucomicrobiota bacterium | reverse complement strand
TGACTGAGCTGCCGTACCAGCCTCCGATCAAGCTGGCCATTCGGGTTCGGAAGGTGGAGCACAACATCAAGATCCCGGACGGGATGTTCGAGCCGCCCAAGAGCGAATAAGGCTTGGCGGCGCTAGGGGCGCTTGCGCAGCGCCCAGAGTTGAACCCGCTCGCTCCCGCGAATGCGCCGCAGCCAGGGGGCGAGACGCCGCCGCGGCGGCGCGACGGGAGCTTCCCTCTTTTCCGCCAGGACGAACCGGCCGCCTGAGTCTAATTCCATTTCGATGGGGTTTTCCACGGCGACCCCGGCTTCCCGGGCGAAGGTGGAGAAGAGCACGATCAGCAAGCCTTCCGGCGCGAGGCGCTCGGCCGCTGCGGAGAAAAACCGTTCGAAGAATCCCGGCGGGTAGTAGACGGCCGCCTCGATCGCGCTTTGCGGCCGGCCGGGAATCCAGGGCGGATTGATCGCGATCAGGTCGAACGGACCTGTGCCTTTGGGGAAGAAATCGGCCTGGTGAAGCCGCGCGCGCTCGGCCAGTCCGTAGCGGCGCAGGTCTTCCGCCAGCCCGCCCAGCGCGGCCGGATTCAGATCCGCGGCGTCCACGCGCGCCTCCCGCGGCAGGCGCTTCAGCAGATACAACGTAAGCGCGCCCGCTCCGCAGCCCGCGTCCGCCGCCGCGCGGACGCGGCGCAAGTCCGATTCGGCGAGCCACCGGTCGAAAAGGACCAGATGCTCCGTCCGAGTGGGGAAGTACGCGGCGTACCAGGGGTGGAGTTTCCAGGGCAGTCCCGGCAAGGGCGCGCCGCGCAGATGCCATTGCCAAGCCCCGTTGAGGCCGAGGAAGTCGGGAAAGGACAGCAGCCGCCGTTCCGCCCCATAGGCGCGTTCCAGCCAGCCGACTTGCGGCCCGCCGCGAAGCGCGGCGCGACCGCGCTCCACCGGAAGCAACAGTCGGGACAAAACCTTCCGCCGTTCCGCCCGAAGGGCCTGGTCTTCCTGAAAGGTCCTCGGCGCCCGGTCTTGGGCGACGCGGCGTTTCAGCTCGCCATACAAGGCCAGCGCCCGATCCCACTTCCATTCTGGGGCCAACTGAACGCGCTCTCCGGCGCGGAGAATGGCCCAGACCCTTCCAGGGGCCTCCTCGCACGGCGGCGCTTCCCTGATCTCCGGCTCGGGAGAGATCGCCGGCGGGAAAAGAGGCAGCGCAACCGGCCGGTCTTTCCCTTGCCCTCTCGCCGAATCGCCGGTTCGGCCCGGCCCGAAGCCTTTTTGCGGGTCTGAACTCAATAGTCGTAAAGGCCCTCGTCGCGGGTGTAGCCGCCGTAACCGCCGTAGCCCTCTTCGTCCTCGCCTTCCGGGCCGCCGAAAAAGTCGCCCAGCACGTCGCCCATGTCTTCCTCGATCTTTTCGGGATCCTCGCCCTGTTCGAGGCGTCGGATGGCCACGTCCATTTCCTTGGGCATCGTTCCCGGCGGCATGGCTTCCTTGAATTTCTTCATCATGTAGGCCATGTGCTTGGGGTTGTTTTCATCGAGATGGTCGATGTCCTTTTCCAGATCGGACATCACGCGCATCATCCGGGCTTCGTCCTCCTTCGTCAGAGGCGGCTCTTCCCCGTCGGCTTCGCTCTTGCTCGGCTCCTTGAGGCCCTTGAGCATGGCGAAGCGGCTCATCTGTTTGATCATGTTCGGGTTCCCGCAGCGCGGACACTTGGGCTTGCGGTCAGGATTCACCCGCTTGGAAAGAAAGCTGAAAATCACGCGGCATTTCGGACATGCAAACTCGTAGATCGGCATTGTGTCACCTCCATGGTTGCCCTTTCCGGCGAACTCCTAAGTCACTCTCTCTGAGTGCACACCGTGCGCGGAGGGTTCGCGCCTGTCAAGGGGAGCAAATCCCCTTGCCTCGAGGTTGAGGGAAACGCATGTTGAAAGCGCATGGAGGCTGGCAAGATCCGTCCCGAAACTATTCGAAGCTGGAAAGGCCGCCAGGGCATCCCGGCGCTGACCGCTTATGATTACCCCACCGCCCGTCTTCTGGACGAGGCCGGCGTGCCGCTCATCCTTGTGGGCGATTCGCTTGGGATGGTGGTTCTTGGGTATCCGGACACCACCCATGTCACGATGGAGGATATGTGTCGGCACGTGGCCGCCGCGGCTCGGGCCAAGCCGCGCGCGCTCCTGGTCGCCGACATGCCTTACCGCAGCTACCGGACGCCGGTCCAGGCGGTCGCCAACGCCCGACGCCTGATGGAGGCTGGGGCCGAGGCGGTCAAGGCTGAGGGCGGCGTCCAGATTCTTGATCAGATCCGCGCCATTGTGGCGGAGGGGATTCCTTTCCTTGCCCATCTCGGCATGCTTCCGCAGCGAATTTTGGAAGAGAAACGCTACCGGATCAAAGGCCGGGACGCCGCCCTCAGCCTTGACCGCCTCGGCCCCAGCCTCCATCAGGCGTCGGGCGTTGGCGACCGCCTGGACCGGCG
>JAGHDA010000465.1 GCA_021160185.1 Verrucomicrobiota bacterium | reverse complement strand
GGGGGCGCGAGCCCTTTCGGACGTGCGCCGCCAGATCGTGGCGATCGTGGGCGTGACCGCCGCGTTCGAGGCGGCGGGGGCGCTTGCCCTGGCGGCTCTGCGCTCCGAAGGCCGTTGGGCGGATCGGCTGGGATGGGGCCTGTTCCATTCGATCTCGGCCTTTTGCAACGCCGGCTTTTCGCTTCAGTCGGACAGCTTTGCGGGCTACGCCCGCGTCCCGGCCGCGCTGGGGGTCATCAGCCTTCTGGTCATCGTAGGCGGCCTCGGCTTCCTGGTGATCCCCGACCTGCTGCGGTTCCAATGGGCGAACCTGCCGAGCCTGCGGCGGTTCCGCCACTTCCAGCGGCGTCGTTTCGGCAGGCCTTTCGCCCGTCTCACCGTGCAGACGCGGCTTTCCCTTGCGGTCACCGCCGCTCTGCTGGTCGCGGGAACTGTCGGTTTCTGGCTCTTGGAGCGGCGCGGCGCATTGGCGGGCATGGACTGGCGGACTCAAGCGACGGCGGCCTGGTTCCAGGCGGTCGTCCCGCGCACCGCAGGATTCTCCGCCGTGGATGTGGGCCGGCTTCAGACGGCCACGCTGGTTCTGACGATGGGGCTCATGGCGGTGGGCGCGTGTCCGGTCTCCACCGGCGGCGGCATCAAGACCGTGACCCTCGGCGTGCTGCTCGCCTCGGCTCACGCCTGGCTCCGCGGCCGGCGGCAAGCGGAGCTTTTCGGGAGGGCTTTGCCCTATCGGGCCACGCTGGCGGCGGCGGTGATGCTGTTCTTTTATCTCCTGGCGGCAGGGACCGCGCTTTTTCTCCTCTGCCTCTTCGAACCCGAACTGCCTCTTCGCGACCTGGCTTTCGAAACCGTCTCGGCCCTGAGCACCGTGGGGCTGAGCACGGGGGTCACGCCCAAGCTGGGCGCGGCTTCCCGGTTGGTCCTTTGCGCCGTGATGTTCGTCGGCCGCGTAGGGCCGATCTCGGCGGTCATGGCCATCATGCGCTCCCGGCGCAAAGCGCGCTACGAATTGGCTGAAGAAGATGTCATCGTAGGCTGAGCAATGAAAAAAGGCGACAAACCGATGAGATGCGCCGTGGTGGGCCTGGGCGAATTCGGGCGCGCGATGGCGGTCGGGCTGGCCCAGTACGGCGCGGAGGTGCTCGCGATCGATTGCGACAAGCGCAAGGTGGAAGCGGTCAAAGACGACGTCGCCCTGGCGGTTTGCCTGGACGCCACCGAAGAGGACGGGCTCAAGGAACACGGCGTGGGGCAAGTGGACGCGCTGGTGGCGGGCATCGGCGGCAACTTCGAGGCCCAGGTCCTGACGGTGGTCCACGCCCGCAAGCTGGGGGCCAAGCATATCGTGGCCCGGGCCACCACCGCCGACCACATGCGCGTGCTCCGCGCGGTGGGCGCGGACGAGGTCTTCAATCCCGAAGAGGAAGCCGCCCGCCGCGTCGTTGAACGACTGGTCCTGGGCCGGATCGAAAATTTCTTCGAGGTGGCCGACGGCTTCAGCGTGGTGGAAATCCGCGCCACGCCGGACATGGCGGGCAAAACGCTCGCCGAACTCAACCTGCGCAAGCGCTACCGCATCAACGTCATCGGCGTCAAACGCGCCGTTCCCGGCGAAGAAGGCGAACCGGCCCCGACCCAATTCAATCCGGTCCCCCTGCCCGACGAACGCATCCGCGAAGGCGACGTGCTGGCCATTGTGGGAAGCGTTCTGGACATCGCCATCTTCATGAAGGATCGGGAGCAAGCCTCCTGAGCGTTCCGAGGTCGAAAAGAGGCGCGGAGCCCGAAAGCCGCCCCCCGCAGCGACGCGCCCTGGAGCGCCAGCGGGAGGAAGCCCCGGACGGGCGGCGTTTTTTCAACGACATCGCCGCGGGGCAAGACGCCGAGCGCTTCCTCCGCCTGCTTCAAAGTCCCGCCGGCCGCTGAGACTCACGCGCGCGGATGGCTCCGGTCGTACGCCCGCTTGAGATGCCGAACGGTGATGTGGGTATAAATTTGCGTTGTGGACAAATGGGCGTGGCCGAGCATCTCCTGGACGCTTCGCAAATCCGCGCCGGCGTTGAGCAAATGCGTGGCGAAGCTGTGGCGGAGCTTATGCGGGGTGATGGCCGGGTCCAGGCCGCAGGCGGCCAGATGCTTCTTGAGGCGCGCCTGAAAGGCCCGCGGGGTGATGGGGCGGCCGTCGCCGAACCGGCCGGGAAACGCCGGGTCCTGACCCGCGGGCGGCGCAGGCAGCCGGCTCCAGTAAAACCGGAGCGCCTCCAGCGCAGGCGCGCCGACGGGAGCCAGGCGCTCTTTCCTGCCCTTGCCCCGCACCCGCAGCAACTGCTCTTCCCAATTAACGTCCTCGGCGCGAAGGCCGCACAGCTCGCTGATCCGCAGCCCGGCTGAATAAAGCGTTTCGAGCATCGCCGCGTCCCGCAGCAAGGCGAGCGCCTCGGCGCGGCGGCGGCCGGCGCCCCGGGCTGAACCTCCGGGAGCTTTCGCCTCCGCCGCCTCAAGCTCCCGCCACCGGCGGAGGGGCTCCCGAAGAAGGGCTTCCACCTGCTCGGGGGTAAGGAACTTCGGCAGCCTCCGGCCGGCGCGCGGCAAAGCGAGCGCGCCGATCGGATCGCGATCCACCCTGCCCGTCCGCTGAAGGTGTCTGAAAAACGCGCGCAGGCCGCTGAAGCGAACCCGGATCGAGGCGGGCCCCAGGCCGCGGCGGGAAAGACTGCGGAGGAACCGACGAAAGAGCCCGCGGTCCGCCCGCTCCCACACGGGCGGCGCGCCGAAGGCCTCTTTGTGCCACCGGCAAAATTCCCGCAAGGCCAAGGCGTAATTGCGCACGGTGTGCGCCGAGGCCCCTTTCTCCACGCGGAGGAACTCGAGAAAACCGAGCGCCTCTTTCGGCAGCGCTTCCTCGGGGCTCGCGGAGTCGGCGCGCGGCTTGGATGGGCCCTTGGATTCCATGCGTTTGCTCCTCTTCCCCAACTTGCCGGAACCGAGGCGGCGGGACAAGGATGAGGCGCCGGGTTTGAAAGCCTTGCAGCCGCGGACGCCCTCCTCTTAAATCGCCCTTGTGGCGGCGCCGGTCATCGCGGTGGCAAACCAGAAAGGCGGAGTGGGCAAGACCACCACCGCCGTCAATCTCTGCGCCGCGCTCGCTGAATTGGGCCACCGCATCCTCCTGGTGGACTTGGACCCGCAAGCCAACGCCACCAGCGGGTTGGGCGTGGAAAAAAGCCCCGGAGGCAGCGCCTACCTGCCCCTTCTGGGCGAAGCCCCTCTGCCGGAAAAGATCCAGGCCACCCGGTTCAAAGGCCTGGACCTGATTCCCAGCGAGATCGACATGTGCGGGGTGGAGGTGGAGCTCACGCGGATGGAAGATTACGCGTTTCGGCTTCGGGAGGCGATGAAGCCCTTGCGCGAGGGCTCCGGCCACCGGCTGATCTTCATCGACTGTCCCCCTTCGCTGGGCGTGTTGACCGTGAACGCCCTGACCGCGGCCGACTTCCTCCTCGCTCCCGTCCAATGCGAGTACTACGCCCTCGAAGGCGTCTCCATGCTTATCGAGTTGACGGAGCAGATTCGCAACTCGGCAATGAACCCGCGTCTCAAGCTGCTCGGCATCCTGATGACGATGTTCGACGCGCGGACCAAGCTTTCCAGGCAAGTGGTCGAGGACGTGCGGGAACACTTCGGCGAACTGGTGTTCGAGACGGTCATCCCCCGAACCACCCGTCTGGCCGAAGCGCCCAGCCACGGGATGCCGATCATGGACTACGACCCTTACAGCGTGGCCACCGCCGCCTACCAGGTGTTCGCCCAGGAAGTCGCCGCCCGACTCGGCCTGCAGGAGCCGCCCTCCGAGCCCAAGCCGGCGGCTTACCGGCCGGTTCCCGCCCCGCGCACGGGCGAAGGATAGGCCGACCCGAGGCGGCGGCGCGCCGGCGGGTCATTGATTTGCGGAAAGAGGCGCGGCGAGCGGCTCGGCCAGCAGGTCGTAATCCGCGCTTCCCGTGATCCGGACCTCGACGAACTCGCCCGCCGGCAAGGCGCCGGCCACGTAGATCCGCTCATCGACGTCCGGCGCGTCGCCCGGTCCGCGCGCTTCCGTGATCGGGCCCTCCAGCCGATCCAGAAGAGCGCGGCCGGCCTTCCCTTCCTCGCGTCCTTCCCGCACCGCCGCAAGGAGCAGGCGTCGGGCGTCCTCGTGCGTCCGCTCGGCGAGCGCGGTCAGCGTCCGGCCCTGCTGGGCTTCATGAAGGGCGGCGACGACTTCCCGCTGGGCGGCCATCACCGCCTCGCGGCGACGCTGTTTCTCCGCGTCCGGGATCTGGCGGGGCATTCGAGCCGCGGGCGTGCCTTCTTCCTGGGAATAGGTAAAAACTCCGACCCGCTCGAATCGGTGATGTCGGACGAAATCAATCAGGTCCCGGACCATTTCCTCCGTCTCTCCGGGAAAGCCCACGATGAACGTTGTGCGGAGCGTCAGATCGGGAATCCGCTCGCGCAATCGCGCGATGAGTGCCTCGATCTGCGCCCGCGAGGAGCGCCGGCGCATCCGCTTCAGGATGGCGTCGTGGCTGTGCTGGAAGGGAACGTCCACATAGGGAACCGTCTTGCGGCATTCGGCGAAGGCGTCGATCAGCTCCTCGGTCCAATGCGCCGGATGGGTGTAGAGCGTCCGGATCCAGAACTCGCCCGGCAGCCGGTCCAGCCTTCGCAGCAAGCCGGCCAGGGAAGCGCCTTGGCCGGGCAGATCCGCCCCGTAAAAGGTGGTGTCCTGGGAAATGAGGTTCAGTTCCCGCACGCCGTTCGCCACGAGCCGCGCGGCTTCCTTCACAACATCTTCGAGGGGCCGGCTGCGGTAGGGGCCGCGGATCCGAGGGATAACACAAAAGGAACAGGGATGGTTGCAGCCCTCGGCGATCTTCAAGTAGGCGAAGTGCGGCGGCGTGAGCTGCAAGCGGGGGGCGCTTGCGTCGGGAACAAACTGCGGCGGGCGCCCGCCGATCCGAACGCGCCCCTCGCCCTTTTCCCCGCCGGCCCTTGCGCGAGCGCGACGGCGGAGGGCTTCGCGCGTCAGAGCGGCGATCCGGGGCGTCTCGTCCACCCCGATGAAAAGATCCACCTCCGGGAGAAGCTCCGCCAGGCGCTCCTGATATCGCTGGGAAAGGCAGCCGGCCACGATGATCGCCTGGTCGGGGCGCAGCGCGTCCCGCCGCGCGGCCGCCTCCAAAATCGCGTCCACGCTTTCCTCCTGGGCCGAGTCAATAAAGGCGCAGGTGTTGATGATCAGCGCGTCGGCTTGATCCGGATCGTCCACCACGCGCGCGCCCTCGGTGAGAAGGCGGCCGAGCATCACTTCGCTGTCCACCAGATTTTTCGGGCAACCCAAGCTGATCAAGGCGACCGAGGGAGAAGAGCCGTTTAATTCACAAAATCGGGGCATAGGGAAAGACGCTTCTCAACAAGAGGGGCTGGATCATGGGGCCTCCGGAGGAGTCGGATTCATGGAAAGAGGAGCGCGCAGGGCCGGAGTCGCCGAGGGGGATTGGTAATACGCCTCGCCCACGCCGGGCGGCAGCGTGCCGGCGTCCGAGCTCCCTCCGCCGCGAACGATGAGAAACGCCACCAGCGCAAGAAACACGCCGGTGGCGATGGGAGAAACCACATGCCAGCTCACTTCCTGGAGCCGCGCGGTCCATTGTTCCAGAAGATCAGGCCCGGCGGGTTTGGTTTCCTCGAGCCTGCGGCGCTCGGGGCGCTTCCACCCCAGCTCCTTTTCCAATGCGGCGATGATCGAATTTGCGTCCAGATTCAGCGCCCGCGCGTAGGCCCTTACAAAGCCCCGAATGTAAACCGGCGCGCCGAGCTTGGCGTAGTCGCCCTCCTCGATCGCCTGCACATAATCGGTCCGCATGCGCGTGGCTTCGGCAATCCAACGGATCGTCAATCGCCGGGCTTCGCGCGCCGCTTTCAATTGTTCGCCCACCGTGGCCATGCGACGTTTCCATAGTAGGGCCGGGTCGGCCGGTTGGCAACTGAAGGGGCGCAAGCCAATCAGCCCGAAGCGCCGCTTGAAGAGGCGGTCGATCAAGCCCGACTTCCCGGAGAAAACGCAGCGCGATTTCTCGCACGGCACGCCAATCCACTCGCCGCAACCGCCCTCGTCTGGGCAGACGATCGAGCAGGACGTTTTTCCGCTATCCCGGCCTCGGGGATCAAATGGATCTCCTGATGCGCGATGCCGATGCCAAGCCGGAACGCATCCTGCGGGCTGTGCAGATCCAGCCGACGCCCATCGAGCCGAAGCTCCCCTGCGTCTGGTCGGTAAATCCCCGTGATGATTTTCAGCAGGGTGCTCTTACCTGCGCCGTTTTCGCCCACGAAGGCATGAATCTCTCCGAGCAGATCGCGGCCAAGACCGCCTTGGAGGAAGCCGCCGCCATCCTCGCCGAACGCGTCCTGCCCAAGCCGGCCAAGTAACTGCACCGGGGCAGCCGTGAAGCGGTCGCATTATATCAGTTTGGTCCTGGCGCTTGCCGCCGGGGTGGCCTTGTGGCGGTGGGGCCATCGGGATCCCGACCGGAACGAGACGCGCTGGGACCGATCAGTCCCGCCGACCTCGGTCAGAAGCCGGACGCGCCTCCGCCGCTGCCCATCGGCTCTCCGCGTCTCGCCGTCGGCGCGCTGCCGTTTACCGGCGGGTGAACGCGGGTTCCCAGCGGAGCAGCGTTGCCGGTGCTTGGGGTGGTTTGCGTCGGGATGGGAGCCGGCGTAGAACCGTAGGTGGATTTCGATGAGGCGGTGGAGTTCCTGCTTGGGGTTTTCGTTTGCCGGTCGTTGGGCGGCATTGCCAACGCTCTAGAAGCCCGGCGATTGATGATGGGCAGAAGTTGATG
>JAGHDA010000472.1 GCA_021160185.1 Verrucomicrobiota bacterium | reverse complement strand
TGCAAAAGCCGGTTGCAAAAAACGGCGTCCACGCTCCCCTCCCCGAGCGGCAGCCTGGCGGCGTCCGCCTGAAAGATGCGCGCCTTCGCCGCCCCCGCATCGGCCGCCTTGCGGCGGGCGAATCGGAGGATTTCGGGCGAGATGTCCGCAGCCAAAACCTCCTCGCAACATTGCGCCAGCGTCGGCAGAAAGCGTCCCGCCCCGCAGGGCGCGTCGAGCACGCTGCGGCAATCGCTCAAGGAGCTGAAGACGCGCCGCATCGCCCGCTGCTCACGGCGGCCGATGCGGCGGCGCGAACCGCGCTCGAAGCGGCGAGCGTATTTCTCCGCTTCCGCCGGATCCCGAAGGCGCGCGCTGTAGCCGGCCAGATCCCGCTTCATTCAAGCGCAAGAATAACGAACCGGCCGCGGCCGGGCGAGACGATTCCGGATGGACATCCTCCGCCAAAGTCCAACACTCCACCGCGTGGCCGGACGGGAAAAAGTGGTGATCGCGCCGGGCTGGGAAGCCCTTCTGCGCGCTTGCAGCCTGGACAGCGTTCAGGCCGCTTACGCCGTGTTGGCGGGCGAAACGATCACCCGCAGCGGGAGCTCCGAGGTGCGACGTCTTGAGCTGAGCGACGGGAGGGAAAGGCGCGTCGTGTTCCTCAAAAAATACTGGGCAAACAACTTCCGGCAGGCATGGAAGGGAGCCTTGCGGGGAGCGTTCTTCGGCCGGTCCAAAGTCCGGCGTGAGTTTGAAAATCTGGCCAGGCTGCGCGCCTGGGGGTTGGACGCCCCCGCTCCGGCGGCTTATGGCGAAGAGCGCCGGGCCGGCTGGCTGCGGCGTTCTTTCCTGATCAGCGAAAGCGCGCCCGAAGCCTTGCCGTTGGACCTCTTCATCCGCGACCTGCTGCCCCGCCTGTCTCCCGAGGAGCAGCGCCGGCAGCGGCGGGAACTGATCGAGAGCCTGGCCCGCATGGTCCGCCGCCTCCACGCCCACGGCTTCGTTCACCACGACCTTTTCTGGCGCAACATCCTGCTCAGCGGCCGAAAGCTCGACCGTTTTTATCTGATCGACGCCCACAAGGGACGCCGTTGGTTCCCGCTCACAGGGCCTCTCGCCCGCGCCCGAGACCTCGCCGCGCTGGACGCCCCCGCTCCGGGGTGGTTCCGCCGAAGCGAGAGGCTTCGTTTCCTGCTGCGGTACCTCGAAAAACCGCGCCTGGATTCCGCAGGCCGCCGCCTGGCCCGCAGGATCCTGCGCCTGGCCGAGCCGCTCCGAGCCAAAGAGCGGCGGCGGGTCCTTGAAGGCCGTCGCATTCGGCCAAGGGAAGAAGGATTTACCCAAAGGGGGAAATAGGCTAAGGAAACCGCGTGCTGCTGGTGGAACCGGAATTCGAGCCCGCGTTCCGGGCCGCCGGGATCGGCGGGGCGGCTGCGGCGGTCGCGCGGTTCATGGGCGGCTCGGCGGCGGAAGCCCGCGGCGTTGTCATCCGGCAAGGGCGGCTGGATCTGCCTCAAGGCGGCGGCCTGGATGTGTTCTTCAAGCTCTACGCTTACCCTCGCCCCTCCTGGCGATTCTGGGGCCGGCCTTCCAAAGCCCTTTGCGAATACCGCAACTACGCAGCGTTCGCGCAGTTGGGCATTCGGTCGGCCAGGCGGGTGGCTTGCGGCGAAGAGCGCGATGGATGGGGCCGCCTGCGCCGGGCGTTCCTCATCACCCAAGCCATCCCCCAAGCCATGCCGCTGCCCGAGCTTTGGCGGCGGTTGAAAGCCGCGCCCGCTCAACAACGCAAGGCCGTCTCCGAGGAGATCACCATCCAGCTCGCTGAGATGACGCGCCAAGCCCACGCCGCCGGCTTTTTCCATCACGATCTGGTGTGGCGCAACGTGCTGGCAACCTGGGCCCCGCCCGAACCGCCGCGGCTTTGGTGGATCGACTGTCCGCGGGGCGGCTTCGCCCGCCGGTCGCTCCTCCGGGAACATCGGCGAATCAAGGATCTGGCCTCGCTGGACAAGTTGGCCTCGCGCGAATGCCGCGCCGCCGAACGCCTTCTTTTCCTCAAACGCTACCTGGACCTGGATCGCCTGACTCCTGCAGCCAAAAAACTGGCTCGCAAGACGGCGGCGTACCGCCGCCGCCGCTGGCCCGATGAGTGGCGCTGAGTTTCAATCCCTGGACGAAGGGCGCATCCTTGTCGCCGCGCGTTGGCTGCCGCTGTTGCAGGCCAACGGGCTGACGGCGATGTCGGCTGTGATGGCGTTGTCCGGGGAGATGATGCGCTCCGTGCCAGGGCGCTCGACGGTTCGCGTGACGCTGCCCAGGCCGGAGGGCTCGCTTTGGACGGGCTATCTCAAACGCTATACGCCGGAATACCTTTCAGCGGGCCGGCGTTGGCTGCGCCGGATGGGCTGGCCGGCGGCGCAGGACGAGGCCGGGATCGAGTGGCGCGCCATTCACGATCTGCGCGCGCGCGGCTTCGCCACCGCCGAGCCGGTGGCCCTCGGGCAGGAACGGGAGGGCGGCATCGTCACGCGGAGTTTCCTGCTCACGGCGGAAATCGCCGGCGGCGTGGCGGGCCACGAATACGCCCCCGGCCTTGCCGCTCCCGACCGGAAGCGGCTCCTCCAGGAGGTGGCGGAGCTGACGCGCCGGTTTCATCGCGCCGGATTTGTCCATCAAGACTACTACTTAAACCATATCTTCGCGGTTCCCGGGTCGGAAGGCGGAGAGAGGCTGTTCCTGATCGATCTTCAACGCGTCTTCCGGCCCCGATGGTTTCGAGAACGCTGGATTGTCAAGGACTTGGCCCAACTGGCCTACACCGCCCGGTTGGCGGGAGCCTCTCGATCCGAGCTGCTCCGGTTTTACCTGGCCTACGCCGGCCGCGGTTCGCTCGCCGCGGCCGACAAACGGCGGTGGCGATGGATCGCCCGACGCGTGCGCCGACTGGAAAGGCGCCGCCCCAAATACGAGGCCATCTGGGATAGGCCGGGCGTGCGTCCGCGCAACGTCTGAAGATCAGCCTCCGCGAAGCGCGCGCGGCCGCAACCCGCGTTTCCGGCAATAGGTTCGGATGAAAAGGCGGCGAATTGCGGGCGCGCAGGCGGGGATGCCGGCGGCGGCGCGCGCCAATCGGCGTAAGTCTTGCGCCGCGCGTTTCGGCGGCACGCGACCCAAGAACGTCAATCCTTCCAGATCGATCAGGAACAACCGCCCCTCCCGGTCGAACACCAGGTTGGTTTCCTTGAGGTCGCGATGGGAGAAGCCCTCGTCGTGCAGCCTGGCGATCAGGCGGGCGGCCTCGCGGGCCGCATGGCGCGGATCCCCGCCCCATGCGTCGAGCGATCGAGCGCCGGGGATTTCCTCCATCAACAAGTAACTCCGCACGGGGAACCCGAAACGGCGATCATCGGCCGCGGCTATGGGGCGCGCCGTGGGAACGCCGGCCAGCTCCAAGTGATACGCCTTGTGAAAGGCCCGACGCGCCTTGCTGCCCCGAAGCAAATCCTTCAACGGGTTGAACAGCTTGCGGAAGTTGTAACGCTTGAGCACAAGGCCGTCCGCCAGGCCCACCGTCGCGCTGCGGCCCGCTTTGAGCAACCGCGCGCCGGAGGCGAGGAAGCCGTCCGGATCCTCCAGAATACCCAAGACGCGCTCATTCAGCCAAGGCAGGCGCGTCTGCCAAAGCAACCGCCCGCGTCGCTCGGGGGCGAACTCCCGATTGTGCTTCAGACACCGGCGCGAGCGCCGCGCGAGGTAGGCCCGGCGCAGCCGCTCGCCGGCGGCGAGCGCCTCCGGCGGCCCCGGCAGCGGATAATGGATATGCAGGAACGCGAGATTGGACGCGCGCTCCTTGGGGGAAATTGTCTTGCGAAGCTCGATGCCGTGCAAGTCCACCAACCGCCACTCGTCGGCGGTCTCGTGCCTCAGGATGTTGCCCGGATGAAGGTCGCGCTGAAGCACGCCCCGATCATGCAACAAGCCGACAAACCGGAGGAGCGCCGCAGGATCCACGCCCTCGGCTTCGTCCAGAGGGCGGCCGGGAAACGCTTCCGTGATCAGGACGCTTTCCTCCAAACCGCGCCAGGTCCAGCGCTCCCCCAGAGCCACATGGCGCACGACGGGAACCCCTCTGGCCGCCAGCCGCCGGGCCAACCGCCACTCCCGACGCGCCTGAGAAGGCTTGAAAAGGAACTTCAACGGACGCCAGAACTCGACCGTGTGCCGATACCGCTTCACGTAAAACTCGCCGCAGGCGGCGCGGTGAAGGCTGACCTGCTTGGCGGGCGATTCCTTGACAACGCGCGCCAAACCGGCCAGCGCCTCGCCTAAATGCGGGGCGAAGTCCGGATCCGCTTCCCAGCGAAAGCCAGCCTGCCGCAAGCGCGTCACCTCGGCCAGTCTGGGAAAACCCCGCCTCGAAGTCAAAAGCGGCGGCCATGGAGGCCCTTCTCTTTGCGCAAGAACTTGGAGCGTTCCCCGCCCGAGCCGAACGCGCTAAGCTTCTCGGGACGGCGGCAATCGCTCATGATGGTCGCAAGCAAATACCGCGAGATCCTCGAGAGGCTCGGGCTGACAAGCCTCGAGCAAGTCCGTCGCTTCCATGGCGAGCTGGTGAAAAACCACCGCGGCCGGCGCGACATTCTGCGCATCGTCGCGGCCGATTCAGCAGGCCGGCCCTTGACGCTCTACCTCAAACGCAATTGGAAGCCCTACAAGAAAGACGGCTTGGCCTCGTTATGGCGGCGCGGCCGCGTCTGGTCGCAATCCCGTCAGGAATGGGAGAACTGCCTGGCGCTGCAACGAGCGGGGGTGGCCACGGCCGAACTGGCCGCCTGGGGCGAAGAATGCGGGCCGTTGTGGGAGCGATTTTCCTTCATCCTCACCGAAGCCGCGCCCGGCCGGCCCTTGTCGGCGTTTCTGGCGGAATGCGCCGATCGATCGCTTCGCCGGCGGGTGATCGAAGCGTTGGCCGACCTTGTCCGCCGCATGCACGATGCGGGGCTGGCCGCGCCGGATTTGTTCACGCGGCACGTGTTTCTGGACCTGGAAGGCGAGCGGCCGCGCTTCCGCCTCATCGACATGGCCCGGTTGGATCGGCGGCGGCGGCTTCCCTTGCGGCTGCGGGCCCGCGATCTGGCCGCTTTGAACGCCGCCGCTCCTCTGCGCCATGTTTCCGCCCGGGAACGGATTTTATTCCTGCGCCGCTATGCGGGCCGAACGGACCGCCGCCTGGCGCGGGCTGTGGCGAAACGGATGAAGCGCCTGCTCAAGCGGCGCAAGTTCCGGGACTTCGCGGCCGAGCCGCCCTTTCCGAACGCCTGAACGCGCCAACGGCCTCGGCCCGCTTAAAATCCCCGTTGCGCCGGAGCACCCGGGTTTTTAAGCTCCGTGCGTCGTTTTGGACGAAAGCGAGTCCAAGTACATAGAGAAGAGCGGCTACCTTTCCAAACTGGCTCCTGAAAAGGAGCTGGCTTTCCGGGAGGCCGACGGCCACCTGGAAACCGAATTCGGAGGGGAAGCCGAATGGCTGCGCTGTGTCCGAGAGGAATTTCCCAAGTTCATCCCCTTCCTCACCCAACGGTGCGGCCTGAAGTTCCGCGGTCGGATTCTGGAGATCGGAGCGGGGGCTTGCTGGCTGAGCGCCGAATTGTCGAAGCTCCCCGAGGTAGAGGAAATCCTGGCCACGGATTTCTCGCCCAAGCTGCTGAAAGAGCTTGCCCCGCGCGTCTTCCACATGCTCGACGCGCAGGCGGCCAAGATCTCGCGCATGCCCGCCGATTTCCACCGGCTGGAGCTGCCCGATGAGACGTTTGACTTTGTGGTCTGCTCGGCTGTGCTGCATCATGCGGCAGACATGCCGACCGCGCTGAAGGAAGCCCGGCGCGTGCTCAAGCCGGGCGGCCAATTCGCAGCCATTCGCGAGCCGGTCTGGCCGCTGATCAAGTTCCGATCTCGATCCAAGACGCAACGGCGGCTGATCGAAGCCGGCGTCAACGAACGCCTCTACACGTTGGCGGAATAC
>JAGHDA010000485.1 GCA_021160185.1 Verrucomicrobiota bacterium | reverse complement strand
GTTTCCAGGATCATCCGTTCCAGATATGAAACCTGCGCATTGGCGAACGATTCTGACCGCGGCGATTGCGTTTGCAGCTGATCTTTTCCCGCCCTTGTCCGCCGCGCGGGCCGGTCGGGGGGATCTCGCGCTGTGGTATCTCCAACCGGCCGCCGAGCGGAAGTGGTCCAGCGAGGCGCTGCCGCTCGGCAACGGCCGACTGGGCTGCATGGTCTTCGGCGACCCGGAGCGCGAGCACATTCAGTTTAACGAAGACAGCCTGTGGATCGGGGACGAGTCCGACACCGGCGCCTACCAGAACTTCGGCGACATCTTCATCCAAACCGGCCACGCCCGTTCCAGGGTCCGCAATTATCGCCGCGAGCTGGATCTTTCCCGCGCTGTGCAGGTCAGCTATGAGTGCGACGGCGTTCGCTACCGGCGGGAGTATTTCTCCAGTCGTCCGGCGGGCGTGATGGTCTTTCGGTTCACGGCGGATAAAAGGGGAGCGTACAACGTTGTTATCTCCCTGGCCGACGCCCATCGGGCGAAGACGGTTGTCGAGGGAAACGCCCTGGTCGTTTCCGGCAACCTGGCGGGATATCGCTACAAGGCGAGCAAGAAGCCTTACGCGATCGCGTTGGATTACGAGGCCCGCGTGGAAGTCCTTCCCGATGGCGGCGAGCTGGTTCGGGAGGGCGACAAGCTGGCGCTTCGGAACGCGGACGGGTTCACCCTGCTGGTCGCCGCCGGAACCGACTTCGTCCAGGACCGCGCCCGCGGCTGGAAAGGCGAGCGTCCTCATCGCCGGTTGCTCCGGCAACTGGAGCGCGCGGCCCGCTCTCCGTATGAAAAGCTCCTGGCCGACCACACGGCCGACTACCAGGCGCTCTTCGGCCGCCTTGCGCTTGACCTGGGAGCGTCGGATCCGGCCGCGCGAAGCAAGCCTACCGACGAGCGCCTGGCAGCCTATAAAAAGGGCGCGCGGGATCCGGAGCTGGAAGCGCTCCTCTTCCAATACGCCCGCTGCCTGATGATCAGCAGCTCCCGCCCCGGCTCTTTGCCGGCCAACCTTCAAGGGCTTTGGAATCATTCGAACAACCCGCCCTGGCGGTGCGATTACCACACCGACGTCAATGTCGAGATGAACTACTGGTTTGTTGACGCAGCCAACCTCTCCGAGTGTTTCTCGCCGTTGGCCGAGTGGATTTACTCCATCCATCCGGTTCGCCAAGAGGAGACCCGCCGGGCGTTCGGCGCGCGCGGCTGGCTGACCCACGCCGAAAACGGCCCCTTCGGCGGCTCTACGTGGAAATGGTCGAAGGGCGACGCCGCCTGGGTGATGCAAAACCTGTGGGACCATTACGCCTTCACCTTGGATGACCGCTTCCTTGCGGCCCGGGCGTATCCGTTGATGAAGGACCTCTGCGAGTTTTGGGAGGATCATCTCAAGGCCCTTCCGGACGGGACCCTGGTGTCCCCCAACGGCTTTTCCCCGGAGCACGGTCCCATCGAAGACGGCGTTTCGTTTGATCAGCAGTTGGTGTGGAATCTGTTCGACGACTATCAAAAGGCCGCGCGGGTCCTGGGTCGGGACCGGGACTTCGCCGCAAAAGTCGCTCGAATGCAAAGGCGCCTGCTCGGCCCGCGGATCGGCCGATGGGGCCAGTTGCAGGAATGGATGGTGGATCGGGACAACCCCAACGACCGCCACCGCCACCTTTCGCATCTGATCGCCGTCTATCCCGGCCGCCAGATCGCTCCCGAAACCGCTCCGAAATTTGCCGAGGCGGCCCGAGTCTCGCTCAACGCCCGCGGCGACGGCGGACCCGCCTGGAGCAAGGCATGGAAGATCTGTCTCTGGGCGCGGCTTCATGACGGGGATCGCGCCTACAAGCTGCTGGGAGAGCTCATCAGAAACAATGTCTACCCGAATCTCTTCACTTTCCATCCGCCGTTTCAGATCGACGGCAATTTCGGCTATGCCGCCGGGGTGTGCGAGTTGCTCCTCCAATCCCATCTGGGTTGGCTTCGTCTCTTGCCTGCTCTTCCGAAGGCCTGGTCCGCCGGAGCAGCGCGGGGTCTCCAGGCCCGCGGCGCTTTCGAGGTGGACCTCGAGTGGCGAAAGGGCCGACTGAGCCGGGCCGTTATCCGCTCGAAGAAAGGCGCGCTTTGCCGGTTGTATACCGGCGGAGCTTCGTTCCTCATTACCGACCGCCGCGGAAAACCTGTGGCCGCCGCGCTTGACGCTTCGAAGACCGTCCTCTCCTTTCCCACCCAGGCTGGGGGGGAATACTACGTCGCGCCTCGTGTTTCCAAGGGAGGATCGGAATGAGGAGCGTTGTCTTCCTGCGCGCCGCCTCCCCACATCGATAGCCGCTTGCGCCGCGCGGCCCTTGGCGTGGGGCGGTTCGTCCCCCGTTGGGGGGCTGCGGCCTTGAGGGGTGGGTTTATGTGCAGCGCGCCTTATAGAGGGCGCGTTTTGAGGGGTGGAGGTTTAGCTTGTCTAATCGTGGCCGCCTGTCCATGCTCTGTTTCATGAGTGCTGTTCCGATGGTGATGACGGTGATCGGGCGCGACCGTCCCGGTTTGGTCGAACAGTTGGCTGCGCTGGTCGCGAAGAGCGGCGGCAACTGGCTGGAAAGCCGGATGTGCCGGCTGGGCGGCGAGTTTGCGGGGATCCTGCGGGTGGAGATTCCGGCAAACCGGCGCGAAGAGCTGGAGGTGACCCTGAAGGAGCACAAGGGCTTTGCGATTGTGGTCAAGCCCGATCAGGGGGAAGAGCCGCCTCCAAACCGACGTGTGATCCTCAACGTGACAGGCCAGGACCGGCCGGGGATTGTGCGGGAGCTGGCCGGCGCGTTGGCCAAAAAGGAGGCGAGCATCGAGGAGCTGGACAGCCGGCGCGAGAGCGCGCCCATGTCGGGCGAAGCGATCTTCCGGCTCCGCTGCGTGGCGAACGCGCCCGAGACGTGCTCGATGAAGGAACTGAGGGAGGAGCTGGAGAAAGCGGCCGCCGACCTGATGGTGGATCTAGAGTTGGACGTGCATGAGCCCGCAAAGAGCGGCGTTTCTTGCGACGGCGCATGAATCGGGCGCGCGGGGAGGCGACCGCAGTTTGGAGTTGCCAGGGAAGGGAGAAGGCGGAAGGATTCACGCCATGCCGGAAAAAAAAGAGCGCACGTATCGGTTCTGTTTTGGTCCGTGGAACTTGAGCGAGGGCCAAGACCCTTACGGCCCGCCCACGCGGCCGCCTCAAAGCTTCGATTGGAAGCTGGAGAAGCTTAAGGAAATCGGCTTCGACGCGATGATGTTCCACGACGACGACGTCGTGCCGGACATCGATCAGAAGTCGGACAAGGAGCTTCTGGAGGAGGCCAAGGAGGTTAAGAAAAAGCTCAGCGACGCGGGCGTCGCGGCCGAGATGGTTGCTCCGCGGCTTTGGTTCAGCCCCCGTACGATCGACGGCGCGTTTACCAACAACGATCCCAAGTGCCGCCGATATGCGATCGAGCGCTGCCTGCGCTGCATCGACATCGCCCGGACCCTGGGGACTGATCTCATCGTCCTGTGGCTGGCGCGCGAAGGCACCTATATCCGCGAGAGCAAGGACGGCCGAAAGGCGGTCGAGCGGATCGCCGACGCCATTGACAAGATGCTGGCTTACGACAAGAAAATCCGCGTCGCCATCGAGCCCAAGCCTAACGAGCCGATGGATCAAGCGTACGTGCCGACCATCGGCCACGCGCTGGCGCTGGCGCATCTGACGCGCGATCCCAAACGCGTGGGCTGCCTGATCGAAAGCGCCCATGCCATCCTGGCCGGGTTGGATCCGGCGGACGAGATCGATTTCGCCTGCGCCTTCGGCAAGTTGTGGTCGATCCATCTCAACGACCAAAACGGGCTCAAATTTGACCAGGACAAACCTTTCGGCAGCGTCAACCTCCGCTCCGCCTTCAACCAGGTCCGCGCGCTGGAGCGCAACGGCTACGGCCGCAAAGGCGAATATGTGGCCTTTGACGTGCATCCCTACCGCACCACGAAAGTCGAACATTGGACGCTCCACCTGGAAAACAGCCGGAAGACTTTCCTCCGGCTTCTGGAGAAAGCGCGGACCTTCGACGAAGAAACTGCCAAGAAGTTGATCGCCGACCGCAATTACGCCGAGCTGGACCAGATGACGCTGGACCATCTGTTGGGAGATTGAGCGCGCAAGGAGCGGGGCGCGGCGGCCTTGGCCGCGCCTGCCCAGCGGAACCCGCCCCGGATAACTCGGATGGACGAGTCGCGCTCCCGTCCTAGGGGGGCCGAAGGGCTTCCTGAGTCGGCGCGCCGGATGATCGGGCGGATCCAGCGCGTTGAAATCACCGAGCGCTGCGTCCATCGACGCCTGGCGGCGCGGGCAAGCCATCCAAGGCCGCGCCGCGCCGCGCTCTATGCGGGCGTCGCTTATCTCAGGACGGCGCTTTGCCTGATCTTCCCTTGGTTTCTCGTGAGCGGCTATCTGGCGGCGTTTGCCTGGACGGCGCGGAACGCTGTCCCGATCATTTGGCGCTTCACATTTTACATCTCCGCGGCCCGGGACCGCCCTGCCGCTCCCGGTTTCTGAAGATGGCGGGCGCCAGCCTGGGCGTGGCGTTGCTTTCGTTCTTGATCGGAGCGGTCGTGCGGAAGGCGTGGGGCGTGGAAGTGTGAAGTCCCGGCCGCCTTGGCAACGGTTAAGGGGCGGACTCTTCACGGATTCAGGACCCGGAAGCGGTGGGTCCACGGATCGATGCGGCACACCGCCGCCCAGGGGCAGGTGTCGCAGGCTTTTTGGCCGCGGAAGCTGTAAGGAGACACGGCGATATCGCCCTCAAGAATCCGTTTCCCGAATTCCTCGGCGAGTTTTCGCGAATGCTCCAGAATGGCGGCGAATTCTTCGGCGGAAACCGGGTCCTTGTAGTTCTTCTGCAGCGCGCGCTTTTTCGGGTAGCTGAACTGGAGGCTGACCGGCTCCTCCGCGGCGCCCTCTTTTGGGGGGCGGGCCAGCAGATCCAGCGCGCCGATGTCAAAGCGGCCGCGGTGTCGGTAGCTTTTCTGGCGCGCGCGCGCGCGGGCTTCTTCCTCGCTCAGCTCCGTAGACTGATTGCTTTTCTCCCGCCTGGGGCGGAGAGGGACATGAAACATTCCGATCGGTTCGGCTCGCACGCCGTCGGCCCAATGCTCGGCGAGCGCCTTGGCGGCCAGAACGTAGAGGGGAAGCTGAAGCTGCACGCCGTGGCGGAGCAGGGCCGGCGTCAAGCCGAGGGTTCTGCCGCTTTTGTAGTCGAGCACCGCAAATCGGAGCGCTTCTCCCGAAGGCGCGGGCGCGCAGTCGATGCGGTCAACGCGCCCCCGAAGCCGCAGAAGGCCCCCGCCCGGCAGGGCGATTTCCAAGGCCGGCGCGCCGCCATGTTGCCCGCCGAACGCCCATTCCGCGACGGCGGGCTCCAGGGAATAAGTGTCGCCGTGCCAGGCGGTCAGAACCCGAACCAACCGGCGGAGCAGGCGGCGGCCGGCTTCAAATTCCAGGTCGCTGTGCGGGCCGCGGAGCAGCTCGCCTTCCCCGAATTCTTTGCGAAGCCGTTCGGCGATTTCGTCGATCAAGACCGCGGCCTCCTCCGGCGCGGTTTGGGCCCAGCTCTGGCCGGCTTGGCGCAGGGCGCGGTGAAACTCGGCCATGGCCCGGTGGAGAAAGCCGCCCCTTGCGGCGGGGTCGAAGGCGAACTCAGAGGGTTCGCGTCCTTGCAAGACAAACTCGACGAAGAACCGGAACGGGCACGCCGCGAAAATCTCCAAGGCTGTGGGAAACGTCTCCACCACGCTTTGGGGATACAGCCGGGCGCAAAGCGCCGGATCCAGGCGTTCGGGCGCTTTCGGCGCGGGCGGTCGGGGCGGGCGCGGGAAAAGCCGGGCTGCGGCTTCCGGAAGTTCCTCCGGGCGCGCGCGGTTGAGGAGGGCCCGCAAAAGCGCCGGCCTCAGCTCGTTCGGATGCGCCGGATCGCTTCGGATTTCCGCCTCCAGCTCCGGCCGCTCGATCTCCAAGGCGGGGAAAATCCGCCGGATATTATGGATAAATGGCGAAGGGTTGAGGGCATTGCCCTCAGCCGAACGGCGGGACCAAAGGATGGCCAATCGCTCCGAGGCGCGGGTGCAGGCGATGTAGGCGAGGTAATTCTCCCGGGCCAACCGCTCTCGGAGATCCAGGCCGACCGGCGCGCCACGGTCGGCGAGCAAGCGGGTTTCCTCTTCGGTCAAGAGAGGCGCGGCGGGAGCGCAGTCGGGGAAAAGGCCTTCGTTGAAGCCGAGGAGGAAGACCCCTTTCAATTCGGGGTTGCGCGAGCGATCCACGGCTCCCACCAGCACCTGATCCAGCGCAGGCGGCACCACGCCCACGCTCAGCTCCGCCAAGCCTGCCTCGACCACGTCCGGCCATTCCTCCAGCGGCGCGGGCCGGTCGGCGAAGGCCAAGGCTGCGTTTTCTAGCCAACCGGCGAGCTGCTCAAACGCGGCCGCATGGATCTGCCGGGCGAGCGGGTCGGGCGGGTTGGCGGGGTCCGGGGCGTCGGCCTGCTCCGCCCATCGCGCCAGGGTCTTTTGGGCCCGGATCTCTTTCCAGAGGGCGAAGACCGCCTTGGCAAGGCGCGCTCCGTCGAGCGTCTCCGCGCCGCTTCCCGAGGCCGCGGGCGGCCGCCTGCCGGCGCGGCCTTTTTTGCCGAGGAGGGCGCGGTGGAACCGTTCGAGCGGGGGCAGAAACCGGTCGCGGATCCTCTCCAGTTTCTTCTGGAGGGCGGGCGCGCCTCGGCAGAGGAGGGGGCCGAACCATTCCGCCCCGCGCCAGCCCCGCGCGATTGCCTCCGCCTCGAACAAGTCGGCTTCCTCTTCGGTTATGGGCAGAAGGCCGCTTTTGAGGCAGGCGAACAGGTCCTCGGGCGTCCAGCCGAACGCCGCGAGCCGAAGGGCGGATCGGGTCAGCTCCGCCAGCGGGTGATGAGCGACGGGCTCTCGCCGGTCAAGGAAGAACGGGATGTCGTAGGCGCCGAACGCCCGGGCGATTGCGGCGTGGTAGGGCTCTAGAGAGCGCAAAATCACCGCCATGTCCCGGAACCGCCATCCGGCTCGGACGCGCCGGAGGATTTGCCGGGCCGTCCAAACCGCTTCGGCTTCGGGGCTGTCCAGCGCGAGGAGCCGGAGCTGTTCTCCAGGAGCGGCGGGCTTGGCCGGCGGGACCTCCCAGCCGGCTTCCAGGCGAGCCAGCGCGGGGGCGCGGGCGAAGCGGCTTCTCTCAGCGCGTCGGACGAGCGGTTCGACAGCGCAGGAAACGCCTTCTTCCTCGAGCCGTTCCCACAAGCGGCGCGCCGTTTGCGCCGGAAAACTCCAGGTCGAGAGCGGGTCCGGGGCCCGCGTTCCCGCGACCGCTTCCGGCTCCGCGCAGAAGGCGAGGACGGATTCCTCGCAGAGCGGGATCAACGCGCAAAGCAGCTCAGTTTCCTGGGGAGTGAGCTGGGCGAACCCGTCCAGCCACAGCCCTTCGAAGGGGAAAGGGCCGGCGTTTCCGCCGGCGCGGGTCCCGGCGACGCGTTTGCGAAGCGCCGCGGCCGCAAGGTCCAGATGAGTTTCCGCGTCGCTCAGGTTCCGATCCCGAAGCCATTGCGCGTAGGCGCGGGCCAGGAGGCCCAGATCGGCGAGTTTGGCCTGGAGGAGGGGGAATTCGCGCGTCCGCTCGGCGAGGCGCTCCAGTTGTTCGGGGCTGAGACGGCGTCGGCGGCATTCTTCCAGCAGCGCGCCGATTTCGGCGGCGAGGCCCGAGCCGCGGGAGCCGGGCCGGAAGACGCGGAGGCGGTTTTCCAGCTCGGCCAGGAGAGCGCGCGTCACCATCGCCCGGCCGGATTCTTCCAGCAAGGGGGGCGTCGGCTCGCGGAGATCTTCCAGGATGAAGCGGGCGCAGCGCTCGAAGGAAAGGATGTGGAGCCGCGACCAGCCCTGGAGTTCGCCCCGGCTGAGGAGTTGGCGTTCAAGCTGATAGGTGGCCTGCCTTGGAGCGAGGAAGAGGAGCGGCCGTCCTTCCGGGGACTGTTCCAGGCGGCGGTGAATTTCCTCCAGACACCGCCAGGTTTTGCCCGTTCCCGCCGGGCCGAACAGGAAGCGCGTTCGTTGGGGGCGGGATTCTTCGCGGTTCATGGCGCAAGCGCTCCATCCC
>JAGHDA010000412.1 GCA_021160185.1 Verrucomicrobiota bacterium | reverse complement strand
TGGTTCGGCTTGCGGCCGGGGACTTTCGCCGCGCCGCCGACGGCGAAGTGGTAGAGATCCTCCCAAGAGCCGGCCGCCAGACCGAGAGCCCGGCGCGCGGCGTCGTCGAAAAAACAGCCGATCCCGACTCCGCGAAGTCCTGCGGATTCCGCTTCGAGATAAAGGACTTGGCCCAGAAAGCCCGCCTCCCAATAAAGCGCGCGATAGCAGCCGGGCCCGAAGCGGTCCAGCGTCCCAGAGAGGTCGGCGAGCATGCATAGGGCCAACGCGCCGTCCGAAGCAATGGCTTGGAAGCAACTGAGCCACGCCGCGGCGCGGCGAAAGTCCCCGGCCGCAAGCCGAACCAAGGGCGCGGACCGGGAGTCCGGGAGCGCCGGCTTCCAAACGAAAGCCGGATCCATGGCTCGACGAAGGGACTCAGCGTGAGTCCGGCTGCGGGGAGCCAAGTAAAGGCCCGGCTCCAGGCCGGTTATCCGGTGCGCAAAAAGGGCGCAGGAAATCCGTTCCGGCCAGGGAAACAATCCGTCAAACGCCGGAACGGCTCCGGGAAGAAGCCTGCGGAGGGCGCGGGCAAGCCACGCAAGGTTTGCCGCGGACTCGCCGTCCATCGCCGCGGCGCTGCGGCGGCGCCGGATAAGGGTTCGGAGTGGCGGATCGGCTTGCGGAAGCTCTCCGTGGAAACGCCCTGCGAGCGGCGCGGCGGCGGCCTCTTCTCCGGCGGCCGGCGCGCAGGGAGCCGCCGTGGCGGCAAAGACGCGGCGCAGCATGGGCCATTCCCGACGGGCGGGACTGAGGCGATTGGCCCGGCCGCGAAACGGCTTGCGGGCGAGGCGGCGGGCCAACTCTTCCAAAGCGCTCTCCGCCTCAGAAAGGCCGCGGGGCAAAGACTCGGGGCCCACGAGAACCAGGCACTCCGGAATCTCGACTTCCGCCTCGGGCTCCTGCGGCAAATGGAGAAGCGGGCGGAGAACGCTTTCGCCCGCGCGGGGCAGAAGGCACGCCTTCCAACCAAGAAACAGTCCCGCAAAGGCAAGCGCCCCGAGGGCGTGGCCGACGTCCAGTTGACAATAACGAAAGGCGCGTTCGCCGTATTTCCAAGCCTCCCGCCACGGAACTGAAGCCAGCGCTGCCAGGAAAAAGCCGGGCGGGGCGATCCGGCGCAACAGGCTTCGCTCCGTCTCGTCAAACTCGCATCGTTGTTCCAACGCGTGCGTCCGCGGGGCGTAATGGCTCACGCCCGCCCTGAGGCGCAGCCCCGGCACGGCGTCCGCAATCAGGTAGCCCTCGGCGGGATGGAGGTTGCCGCTGCTGGGGTTGACCCGCAGCGCCCGTCGGGCGGCCCCCTGCCCTTTCCAGGCCGAAAGGGCCAGGCTGTGATAGAAGAACGCTCCGAGCGAAACGGCGTTCAACGGCTGAGGCGGCGGCAAGGGGGAAGAAAGCGCCGCGTGGTAGCCGGGGTTGGGAAGAGACTCGTCGAAACGGCGGGGCAAAGGAACCGTCGGCGCGCCTTCGTAGGACCGGAACGGATCAGGCTGGGAAGACCAATCCAGACTTTCGGGCGAAGGCGCAAACCTTTCCGGAGCGTGCTTGCTCAGGGCATGGTAAGCTCTCACGATCTCCAGCGCCCCGGCCCAATCCGCCTTTTCGTCTTCGCCCTGATCCATGAAGCTCAAGGTGGAGCCGCTCGGGGCTGTGCGCAACATCCGCGGCCGGAACGCCCCGCCGCCGGACTGGAGGCGGCCTGCGAAGGCGCGAGAAAAACCGAGGCAACAGGAAGCCGTCAAGCCTCCGGCGCGGCCTCCCAAAGAGCAGGATCGGTTCGAAGCTTCTCGATTACGACCCGATCGGCGGGAGGCGTCGGATAGGCTTCCAGCTCCTCGGGACCGATCCATTTCAGGGCGCGGCAGCCGATCGGCCGCGGCGAGCCGCGAAGCAATCGGCATCGGAAGAATCGGATCCGCACTGTCCGCTCCGGATAACGGTGAACCACCTCGGCCACGCAAGGGCCCGCCTCCGCCCGCACGCCGAGTTCCTCCTCGAGTTCGCGGACCAGACAGGCTTCGAAAGATTCTCCCGGCTCCACTTTCCCGCCGGGGAATTCCCACAGCCCGGCGAGGGAGCCGCCTGGAGGCCGTTGAGCGAGCAGAAGCCGTCCGTCGCGGAAGATCAGGGCGGCCGCCACCGGGATCGGGGAAGAGGAGCTCATGGTCCCCGAGCCGACTATCGCCCCACGCTCTTGTAGATCCAGCCCATCCGCTCCATTTCCTTGGGATCGAACAGGTTGCGGCCGTCGAACATGATGGGGTGAGTCATGGCGGCGCGGGCGCGGGCCAGGTCCAGCTTTTTGAACTCGGGCCAATCCGTGGCCACCACCAAGGCGTCGCACCCTTCGGCCACGGCGTTCATGTCCTCCACGAATTCGACGTTCTTGAGCTCCCGCTTGGCCTTTTCCATGGCCTTGGGGTCGTGCGCGCGCAGAGTCGCTCCCCGCGCCTGGAGCCGGCGACAGAGTTCGATGGCCGGAGACATTCGCACGTCGTCGGTGTTCGGCTTGAAGGCCAACCCCAAGACCCCGATCCGCTTTTCGCGGAGGACCCACAGCGTTTCCTCGATTTTCCGGACGAAACGCTCCAACTGACTCTGGTTGATCTTCCGGACCTCGCGAAGCATGGCGAAATCGTAGCCAAGCTGCTCGGCGATCTTGATGAAGGCGCTCAGGTCCTTCGGGAAGCAGCTCCCGCCGAAACCGATGCCCGCGTTCAGGAAATGCCTGCCGATCCGGCGATCCATCCCGATGCCCCTCGCCACCTCCTCCACATTGGCCCCGGAAGCCTCGCAGATCACGGAAACGGCGTTGATATAGGAGATCTTCAACGCAAGGAAGGAATTGGCCGCGTGCTTGATCAACTCGGCCGAATTGATGTCCGTAACGATGATCGGCGCTTCGATGGGCGCGTAGATGTCCTTCATCATCTGCACCGGCCGAGGCGACTGAACGCCGATCACGATCCGGTCCGGATGAAGCAGGTCCTCCACCGCCGAGCCTTCCCGGAGAAATTCGGGATTGCTCACCACGTCGAACTCGACCCGCGCCTTGGCGTACCGCCGGATGGTCTCGGCCACCTTTTCGCCGGTCTTCACGGGGACGGTGCTCTTGTCCACGACGATTTTGTACTCCGTCATCGAACAGGCGATTTCCCTGGCCACCTTCTCAATGAAACTCATGTCCACCGAACCGTCCGGCTGGGGCGGAGTGGGCACCGTGATGAAAACCACCTGCGCCTTTTCCACCCCCTCCTTGATGCTGGTGGAGAAAGAGAGGCGGCCTTTGGCCGCGTTGCGATGCACAATCGACTCCAACCCCGGCTCGTAAATCGGAATCTTGCCTTCCTGGAGCATGGCCGCCTTGGCTTCGTCGTTGTCGACGCACACCACCTGGTGGCCGATCTCCGCGAAGCACGCGCCGGTCGTCAGGCCGACATAGCCCGACCCGATCATGGCAATGCGAATGGATTTCATGGCTGAAAGCAGTTCGGTCCGAGGCGACTTCGGCGGCGCGCCGGCGCTTACTTCTTGTCGGCCTTCTTGTCGGCCGCCGGCGCGTTGGTCGAGCTCTCAACCCGGGCCGGCTTGGAAGGCGGCGCCTGGGCGGCTGAAGGCTGCGACGGCCGCTCGACGCGATTGGTCGCCGCGGGGGCCTCTGCGCTTTTCGGCTTCGAGCCCGGAGCTTGATTGGCAGCGGCGGGTTCCGGAGCCGGTTTGGGCGGCTCCACAGGCGCGGTGAGCGCGTTCACCCGGTTGGTCGCTTGGGGCTCAGGCGGGGCCAGCTCGGGAT
>JAGHDA010000151.1 GCA_021160185.1 Verrucomicrobiota bacterium | reverse complement strand
GTGCCGGACCTGCCCCACGCTGAGGTTACGCTCGCCGAGGTCCTCCACAACGCCGGCTATTTCTGCGCCCACATCGGCAAGTGGCATCTGGGAGGCTTCGATCATTACCCCGAGACGATGGGATTCGACGTGAACATCGGGGGCACCGGCTGGGGCGCGCCCAACACCTTCTGGTGGCCGTATCGGGGAGCGAAAACCTTCCACGAATACCGCTACATCCCTCACCTGGAATGGGGACGGCCTGGGGAATATCTGACTGACAGGCTCACCGCCGAAGCATTGAAGGTGATCGAGCGGGTCAAAGATCGCCCCTTCTTCCTCTACCTTTGCTGGCACGCCGTCCACACGCCCATTGAGGGCAAACCGGAACTGACGCGAAAATATGAGCGGCTGACCTCTCCCCGCCTGCGCCACAAAAACCCGGCCTACGCCGCCATGGTGGAAACCTTGGACGCCAACGTCGGGCGGATCCTGGACAAGCTGGATGAACTGGGCCTGCGAGATAACACAATCGTGATCTTCACATCCGACAATGGCGGTTTCATCAATAAAAATCGGGGGCGCGCGGTGACGAGCAACTTTCCTCTCCGTTCGGGCAAAGGCTCCCTCTATGAAGGCGGCGTCCGCGTGCCGTTGATTGTGCGCGCGCCGGCAAGCGCGCGGGCGGGAAGCGTATGCGCCCAGCCGGTCAACTCATGCGATTTTTACCCGACTCTCATTGACCTGATCGGCCTGCCCAGGAAGCGCGACGCCAACGCTGCGGACGGCCGCAGCTTCGCTTCCCTCCTCAAACGCCCCCGATCCCGACGTCCGCCGCGGCCGCTCTTCTGGCACTATCCGCATTATTACCCGACCACCACGCCGGTCTCGGCCGTCCGCCTGGGCCCCTGGAAATTGCTCCATTATTACGAGGACGATCGGGTGGAGCTCTACAACCTGGCTGAAGACCTGGGCGAAGCCAAAAACCTGGCCGAGACCCTCCCTCGTCGGGCCGCCGAGCTGCGGCTGTTGCTTGACCGCCGCCTCTCCGAGGTCCGCGCCCAAATGCCGCGGCCCAACCCCCGCTGGACACGTCCGGCCCAGACGCCGGCGAAACCGCGGCCCTGAGGAGGCGCGTCCCAAAACAATAACGCGACCGGCGAAACCCTCGCGCCGCGGCGCGGCGGCGGCCGGGGCCGAGCGCCTCAAACAAAGAAAAGGAGGCGGCGAACCGCCTCCTGCAACCAATCGTTGAGCTTCTCCCGCCTCAGGCCCCCATGCCTTCTTCGAAGGAGGCTTCTGCGATCGGGAAGCACAGGTAGTCCCGCACGTAGGCGATGCCGTTGGCGCTGGTGGCGTCGATGTCCCGGAACGCGCTCTCGGCCTCCACCACCAGGGGCGCGGTCTCCGTCCCCATCACCTGGCAGTAACGGGCGGGATAGCCGATGTCGATGAGCATCTCCGCGTAGCGCACCATGTTCAGATCGCCGGAGGGGATGTCCACAAACTGCATAGCGCGGTCGGGCCAATTGGGCTTCATCACCCGCAGCGGCAAACCGGGCCTGACAACGTGGTTCTTGACGTGGCAGCCGTAGACGCGGTCGGCCACTTTGCGGAAGCGGGTCTCCCAATCCTCCCCTTCCCAGCAGTGGGAAGGATCGGCGTTGACGGCCAGGCACTTGTCGCCGTCGCAGATCTCGACGAGCAGGTTGAAGTCGTCCGCGCACATCGCGGCCGTGCCGGGATGGATTTCATGGCAAAGGTACATTCCCAGCTTGTTGGCGTACTCGCGCAGCTTGGCGGTCTTCTTGACGAACCGCTCCTTGCCTTCCTCCAACAGGTCGTAATCCGCCCCTTTCCAAAATCCCCACGGATACCCGGTGGCCAGCTCCCAACCGAACGCCACGCCCCAGAACATGGGCAGGATCTTCACCCCCAACTCCGCGCACAAATCCATCAAACGCCGCAAGTAGTCCTCGGTCCACTGCTCAATCTCCTCGACCGATTTCTTCGCCACATCGGCCGGCAGAAACGGCCGGATGCTGGGGCTGCCGGTCCAGGCGGTCGTATGCACCCAGAAGGGACAATGACAGGAAACCCCGTCCAAACGCATCCCCCGGGATTCGAACAGGTCTTTGATTTCCTGGGCGCTCATCAAACCGCCGTCCTTTTCGAGCATGTAGTTGGACGGCTGGGCGCCGGCCGCGCCCGAAGCCTTGGCGTAATCCAGAAACTCGGCCAGACTCTTCGCGCCGTGCTGGGCGCCCTCCACGCTGGGGTGATAAACCACTTTAGCCATAATCGCTCTCCTTTTCCTTGTTTGGTTTCGTACTTACCAGGTCACAGATTTCTTAAACGTTCGGCGACCCTTTGGCAATCAAATAGTTCGAGCGACCGGCGGCCAGCCTGAGCGCCTATTCCCAGGCGCGGAGCCGGAAGCGCCCGCCCCCTGAAAGGCGCAAAGAACCGCGCAGATCTTCGGGCGCGGGGGAAGTTTGGGCTTGCGCAAGGGCGCGAGCTGAAGGCACGGTGGTTCCGCCGTTAAACCATGCGAACCAAAGGAACGAGGATGACATATTCCATGCTTCTTTCCCGCCGGGATTTCCTTCGGGCGGCTGCGGCGGCGTCCGCGGCAGGCTTGTCCCGAACCCTGCAGGCCGCCGGGCCTCGCGGCCGCAAGCCCTCGATCGGGCTTCAGCTCTACGCGGTGCGCGGGGAGTTCGCGCGCGACGTGCCCGGCGCGCTCCAGACCGTCGCCCGAATCGGCTACCAAGGCGTCGAGTTCTGGGGCTACGGCGGCGAACCGAAGGTGTTCCGCGACTATGCCGCCGAGGATTTGCGCAAGCTCCTGGACAAAACAGGCCTCAAGTGCTGCGGCATGCATCTTCAGCTCCGCGCGATCCAGGGGGATCGCCTGCAACGCACCGTCCGCGTCAACCAGCTCCTCGGAAACCGGCGCCTGATCGTCGCCGCGGCCGAAGCCTACATGCGCTCGGAGAAAAAGATCGCCGAGCTGGCCGCGTTGCTGAACGAGACCGCCGCCCGGCTTCGCCCCCGAGGAATGCGGATCGGCTACCACGCCCATCCGTTTGACTTCCGCAAAATCGGCGACGCGTGCGCC
>JAGHDA010000338.1 GCA_021160185.1 Verrucomicrobiota bacterium | reverse complement strand
TTACCTCCTCGCTCAACCCCGGCGCGAACGTGTCCTCTTCGATGTCGCTGACGAAGCCGTACTTGTAATCCTGCTGAACGAACTGCTCGATAGCGTCGGTTGAATCGCTCATCTCTTGCGGTTCCTCTTCCCGTTTCACAGGGGCTTGGCGCGCCCCGGGCCGCGGTGTTTGCCGGCCGGTCCCTCAGCGTCGAGCGCCGCCGCAAGAGCGGGCAGGCTCCGGCGCGTTGCGCTCGAAGCGGCGCTCCCTTCTATCGGGCCGCAATCTAGCATTTTGCCGCGCCGGGGTCAAAAGCCGGCAAGTCTGCCCGCCGGCCCTTGCGGGGAAGATGGAGCAAGATCCCGGCGATTCCCCCCGCGCCCGCGCGGGAATGGGCGTCGCGTTTTCTTTTCCTTCCCCGGCGGAGAAAGGGAAGCAAGGGGGCTGATTCTGTTTTTTCGCTTCTTTTGGGCTGCTTTGGCGGTAAGTTGGGCCTATGCGCAAAGGTCAGAGGCAACTTCTCAGGCGGCGGGGGAGTGTTCCGGTTTGCGCGGCGGCGTTCGCCGCCTGCGCGCTTCTTGTGCGGAGCGCCTGCGGAGCCGCCGCCGATTCGCCGCGGACCGTCCTTTCCTTTGACGAGGACTGGCGTTTTCACCTGGGCGAGATGTCCCGGGCAATGACGCCCTGGCTTGACGATTCGGCCTGGCGGCGCGTGAGGCTGCCCCACGACTGGAGCGCGGAGGGGCCGTTCGGTCCGGAACATGGTTCGGGCAACGGCTACGCGCCGGGCGGCATAGGATGGTACCGGAAGCGCTTTCGCCTGGATTCGGCCTGGAAAGGCCGAGTCGCGGTCCTGGAGTTTGACGGCGTGTATGCGAATTCGGAGGTCTGGATCAACGGGCATTTCGCCGGCCGAAGACCCTATGGCTACAGCAGCTTCGAAGTTCCGTTAACCCCGTATGTGTTTTTCGGGGAGCGCGCCAATGTGGCGGCGGTGCGGGTGGATCACAGCCGGGAAGCCGACTCCCGGTGGTACACCGGCTCGGGGATTTACCGCCGCGTCCGGCTTCGGATAACCGACCGGCTCAGGGTGGCGCCGCGCGGGGTGTTCGTTGTCGCGGCGCGCGTCGGCCGGGAGGAGGCCGAGATGCGCATTCAGACCGTCCTGACCAACAGCCTTGCGGAAGGGCGGGCGGTTCAAGTCGAGCATCGTGTTTTCTCGCCGGACGGGAAAGAGGCGGCGCGCGCTGTGGCGACCCTCCGCGTGGGAGCGAAGGGCCGCGCAGAAGCCCTTTCAACGGTGAAAATCGCTCGGCCGATTCTTTGGAATGTGGACAGCCCGCGGCTTTACAGCCTGGTGACCGAAGTCAGGGACGCCGGCCGCTTGCGCGACCGGGTGAGGACCGTTTTCGGAATCCGGACGTTCCGGTTTGATCCGGCCGCAGGGTTTTTCCTCAACGGCCGCCCGCTCAAACTCAAGGGCGTGTGTTTGCATCACGACGCCGGCTGCCTTGGCGCGGCGGTTCCGCGCGAGGCGTGGGAACGGCGTTTGCGGACGCTTAAGGAAATAGGGGTCAACGCGATCCGGACCAGCCACAACCCCGCTTCGCCGGAGCTGCTGGATTTGTGCGATCGGCTGGGGTTCCTGGTGATAGAGGAGGCCTTCGATGAGTTTACGCCGCCGAAGAACAAGTGGGTTGGGGGATGGAACCGGGGCGCGCCCAGCCGGTATGGATACGGGGAATGGTTTGCCGAGTGGGCGGCGCGCGACCTGCGGGACATGATCCTCAGGGACCGCAACCGTCCCAGCGTGATCCTCTGGAGCTTGGGCAATGAGATCGATTACCCGAACGATCCGTTCACCCATCCGGCCCTGGGTTGGAAGTATCGTCCCGGCCAGCCTCGCGCTGAACAGATCGTGGAGTGGGTCCGCCCGTTGATCGCCGTCGCCCGGGCGGCCGATCCCTCGCGTCCGTTGACCATGGCCCTTGCGAGCGTGGAGATGTCCCAGGCGGCGGGGCTGCCGGAGTTGCTGGATGTCGTGGGCTACAACTACCAGGAGAGCCGCTACGAAGCGGACCATCGCGCCCATCCTCAGCGATGCCTTTACGGGAGCGAGACGGGCCACAGCTACAAGGGGTGGATTGCAACGCGCGATCACCCTTATGTGGCGGGCCAGTTTCTGTGGACCGGGATTGATTATTTGGGCGAGGCGGGCCGGTGGCCCAGCCGCGGCAGCGGGGCGGGACTGCTGGACCTGGCCGGGTTTAAGAAACCGCGGGCGTGGCGGCGACAGAGTTTTTGGTCGGAGCGTCCGATGGTATATCTGTGTTCGGCGTCGACGTCCCGGGGCGCGTCGCGCGGGCTTCGCGAGTCCTGGACTTGGCCTCGAGGCGAGAAGGTGCGCGTGGTGGTTTACTCCAACTGTTCCGCGGTCGAACTGCGCCTCAATGGACGTTCTCTGGGGGAGAAGAGCTCCGAAGAGGCGTCGGAAGGGGAGTTTGCCTGGACCGTGCCGTTCGAGCCGGGGGCGATTGTAGCGATCGGGAAAAGCAAGGACGGCAAGACGCTTTGCCGATTTGCCCTCCGGACCGCCGGACCGGCTCAGCGCCTGGCGCTCCGGCTTGAGGAGCCGGGGCTGAAGGCCGACGGCGAAGACATCCTCCACGTGGAGGTCGCGGCTGTGGACGAGCAGGGGACGCTCGTCCCCGACGCTGCGCAGGAGATCGAAGTTCGCCTCCGCGGCCCCGCCGAGCTTCTCGGAGTGGAAAACGGCGAGCAGGTGATCCGCCAACGCGACATGCGCGTTCAGCGGCGTCTTTACCGGGGCAAGGCGTTGATCTACCTCCGGTCCGCGCGCCGGCCGGGGGAGGCGGAGTTGGAGGTTCGCGCCGCAGGGCTGGCGTCGGCGTCGGCGCGGATCCCGGTTCTTCCGGCCGGGCCCGGCGACCCCGAGGCTGAGCCGCGCGCCTCGGGGAAGTGAGCTTGGCGCGGAGGCCCCGGCGGCTCAGAGGAACTTGCCGGGATTGAGGATGCCGCGCGGGTCGAGGGCGCGTTTCACGGTCCGGTGGAGCCGGTCCGCTTCGGGGG
>JAGHDA010000401.1 GCA_021160185.1 Verrucomicrobiota bacterium | reverse complement strand
GTATTGCAGACCCGGAAGGGCTCCTTTCGGAAACGGAGCCGATGGATCTTTTGATCCTGGAGGGAAGGATCGCCGCCATCGGGAAGAATCTTGCCCGCGAAGCGCCGGCGGGCGCGCCTGTCTTGGAAGTCCCCGACTGCGTGGTCGCTCCCGGGTTTATCGACATGCATGTGCATCTGCGGGAGCCTGGGCAAGGCCAGAAGGAAACCATTGCAAGCGGAACCGCCGCCGCCGCCCGCGGCGGAATCACCACTGTCCTCTGCATGCCGAACACCTCCCCGCCGATCGACAACGCAAGCGCGGTCCGGTGGGTGCTCGACAAAGCGGCCGCCGAGGCGAAAGTGCGCGTCTTGGCCGCCGGCGCGATCACCAAAGGCGGCGCGGGCGAGGAGATGGCCCCAATCGGCTCCTTGAAAGCCGCCGGGGTGGTCGCCATCACGGACGACGGCGGCTGCGTGCAGAATCACGAGCTGATGCGTCGAGCGGTTCAATACGCCAAGATGTTTGACCTGCCGGTGTTGGACCATTGCGAGGAGACGACTCTGGTCGGCGACGGGGTGATGCACGAGGGGCTTTACAGCGTGATGCTCGGCCTGCCGGGTTGGCCTGCGGAAGGGGAAGAGCTGATCGTAGCCCGCGACATCCTCCTGGCCGAGAAAATCGGCCACCGCATTCACTGCCAGCACGTCAGCTCAGCCGGCAGCGTGGAATTGATTCGCGCCGCGCGCCGACGCGGCGTTCCGATCAGCGGCGAGGCGTGTCCGCATCATTTTACGTTGACCGACGCCGCGATCGCGGGAAGCGAGGCCTTCTGGCCCGACGACGGCGCGGAGCTGTCGGACTTGCGCCCGGCCGAAGCGCTGCCCTCCTGGCCGGCCTACGACACCAATTTCAAGTGGAACCCTCCGCTGCGTTCGGCGACCGATCGGGAGGCGGTTCTGGCGGCTGCGGCGGAGGGTGTGTTGACGTCAATCGCCAGCGACCACGCCCCGCACACCAATTATGACAAGGAGGTAGAATTTGACTATGCGCCGTTCGGAGTGGCCGGCCTGGAGAGCGAAGTGGGCCTTGCCCTTTCAAGGCTTTATCATTCGGGCAGATGCTCGTTGCGCGGGCTGGTTGCCCGTTTTACTCTGGGTCCTGCGGAGATTCTCGGCTTGAGGGACCGAGGCCGTTTGCGACGCGGGTTCCTTGGGGATTTGACGATCCTTCGCTTAGACGCCCGGTGGGTGTTTCGGGCCGAGGAGTGCGTGGGCAAAGGGCGCAACACGCCCTTTGACGGATGGCGTCTCACGGGCAAGCCGGTTGCCGCTGTGGTCGGAGGGCAGGCGGTGTGGACCGATCCGCAGTTTGTGGGCGGCGCGGCGGCGAGGGATTGAAAGCCTCTCCGGGAGCCGGGAGGGATGGAGAAACGGAAACGAGGGTGTTTTGCAAATGAGGCGTTCATCAGGGAAGGGACGAAACGGACGACGGCATCGAATCGGGGCGGCGGTTTTGGCGGGTTTATGTGTTATAGCCGCGATAGGGGCGCGGGCCGAGGAGCCGAGGAAGGCGGGCGGGCTCAGGTGGTCGACGGATCTGGATCCAGCGCTTCGCCGGGCGCGAGCGGAGGAAAAGAAAGCGCTGGTTAATTTTACCGGGTTGGGTTGGTGTCCGTTTTGCATTCGGCTGGAGCGCGAGGCGTTGCGGACCAAGGAGTTTGTCGCCTTTGCCTCGAAGCGGTTCGTGCCGGTGGTTGTGGATTTCAGGAAACGCCCCCCGTTGCCCAGGAACGAGGCATTGAAGAATCGGAAGTTAATGAAGAAATATGGGATAACAGGCTTTCCCACGCTGCTGGTCTTGGACAGCTCGGGCAAGGCGATCGGCCGCCAGGCGGGCTACAGCGGCGGCGGCGCGGCGGCCGTCATCCGGAAACTGAGCAGGATCGTCGAAAAACCTTCGAGCGGCGGGTGATCCTTCCGCGAGGCGGGCTCCGGAAAAGGCGACTCAAGCGATGGAAGCGATCCTGGCCCTGGAGGACGGCACGATATGGCGCGGCGTCGGCTTCGGCGCGCGCGCCACGGTGTGCGGCGAGGTGTGCTTCAACACCTCGATGACCGGCTATCAGGAGATCCTGACCGACCCTTCCTACCACGGCCAGATCGTGACGATGACCTATCCGCACATCGGCAACTACGGCGTGAACGGGTTGGACGCGGAATCGAACCGCCCGCAGGTTGCCGGATTTGTGGCGAGGGAGATTTCGCCCGCGGTCAGCAATTGGCGGGCCGAGGGCTCTTTGGTCGAGTATCTGGAGCGGTATGGCATTCCTGGAATTGCGGAGATCGACACGCGCGCGCTGGTTAAGAAGCTCCGGGTTCGGGGAGTGATGAACGGCGCGTTGAGCACCGAAGGCTTGGATCCGGACACGGCGGTTGCGCGAGCCCGGAGCTGGCACGGCATCGAGGGCTCCGATTTCGTCAAAAACGTCACCGCCTCGGAGCCGTACCTTTGGGATCCTGAAGATAAGCTCAGTCGGGACTTTCGGTTGGTGTTCGGCCCCGGGGAGACGGATCCCGCCGAAGCCTTCGAGCCGCTTCCTCCGGCTGAGATTCCGGTTGTGGCGTATGACTTTGGAATCAAGCGCAACATCCTCCGACGTTTGCGCCAGCACGGGTTTCGCGTGGAAGTGGTTCCGGCCGCCTTTCCCGCGGAAGAGGTCTGGGCGCGTCGGCCGGCCGGCGTGTTCCTTTCCAACGGGCCGGGGGATCCCGCGGCGGTCACCTACGGAGCGCGGGCGGCGGCCGAGCTTTTGCGGCGGGGGATGCCGCTGTTCGGCATTTGCCTGGGGCATCAGATCCTCTGCCTCGCGTTGGGGGCGCGGACGTTCAAGCTGAAGTTCGGCCATCGCGGAGGCAACCAACCCGTGAAGCATTTGGAGAGCGGTCGGGTGGAGATCACGGCGCAAAATCACGGTTTCGCGGTGGATCCGGATTCCTTGCCGCCCGAGGCGATTGTCAACCGCGTCAATTTGAACGATAAAACCGTGGAAGGCGTCGCGCTGCGGGGCAAACCGGCGTTCAGCGTGCAATATCACCCGGAAGCTTCCCCGGGGCCGCACGATTCGACTGGCCTTTTTGCGGAGTTTCGACAAATGATTGAGGCGAGCGGAAGTTGAAAGGATGAGCCGGGCCGGGACCATGGAGGCGGAGGGGCGGCGTCGATTTGGAGAAAAGCGATTGACCGCCGGGCCTGAAAGCCGATAATGAGCGATAACAAACCTGCCTATGGCCAAACTTGTAGTTCTTAGTGAAGGATTTGCCGGCGCTTCTTACGAGCTGAAGAGTGAGCGGACGACCATAGGTCGGTTGGAGGACAACGCTTTTCAGATCCCGGAGCCGGCGGTCTCGGGCCACCATTGCGAAATTCGCATGGAAGGCAACCGGTTCATCGTTAAAGACTTGGATTCAACCAACGGCACCTACATCGACGATCGTCCGGTCAAGGAAGCGCCTATTCGTCCGGGCCAAATCCTGCGGTTGGGCCAGGTGGAGCTGCGGTTGGAAGATGAGCACACTCCCCCGCTCCAGAGGAAGAAGAAAAGCGCGGCCGCTTCCTCGGCAAAGAGCGCTCCTCCGGCTGGAGGCATTCAGCCCGGACAGCTCGAGGGCCAGACGCGGGTGATCCGGCCTGCCTTCGAGAAGAAGGACGACCGGGCCAACAAGCTCTTCCTTTACGGCGGGGTCGCGCTGGGCCTGGCGATCATCGTGGTGATCATTTACGCCATCATTCAACTGAGCGCCGGCGGTTAAGCCCTCGCCGCGGCGGGGCCGGCCGTTTCGCGGCGCGCCGGGCGCGGCAAAGTCGAGCGGCGTTTTCGGCGATGTGGGAGCTTCTCAAAGAGTTCGGCCAGTTCCTCAGGCAGGAGAAAAAGTGGTGGCTTCTGCCGATCGCGGCGATTTTGATCCTCATCGGAGCCCTCATCGTTTTTGCCTCCGGCTCGGGGATCGCCTGGCTGCTTTATCCCTTCATGTAAGGGCCAGGGCCTATGGGCGGCGCGCCGGAGCCATACATCCTGGGCATTTCGGCTTTCTACCATGACTCGGCGGCGGCGCTGACGCAGGGGGGGCGGATCGTGGCCGCCGCTCAGGAAGAGCGTTTCACGCGAAAGAAGCACGACGAGAGCTTTCCCTCCCACGCCGTTCGGTGGTGCCTGCGCCGCGCCGGGATCGGCCCCGAATCCCTTGCCGCCGTGGTGTTTTACGACAAGCCGCTCACCAAGTTCGCCCGATTGCTGGAGACTTTCCTGAGCGTGGCCCCGGGCGGATGGCGTCCGTTCGTTCATTTTCTGCCGGGCTGGCTGAGCGAGAAACTCGATCTGCGCAAGACGATCCGCCGCCGGCTGCCGGAGCTGCCGGCCGATTGCCCGATCCTCTTCACCCAGCACCACCAGGCCCACGCGGCGAGCGCCTTCTATCCTTCGCCTTTTGAAGAGGCCGCCGTCCTGACCGTGGACGGCGTGGGCGAATGGGCCACGACCACGATCGGAATTGGAAAGGGAAACGAGCTTCGACTGCTCAAGGAGATTCGCTTTCCTCATTCGCTTGGGCTTCTTTACTCGGCCTTCACCGGCTATTGCGGGTTTCGCGTCAATTCCGGCGAGTACAAGCTGATGGGGTTGGCGCCTTACGGACGGCCGCGGTTCGTGAACAGGATTCTGGATGAGCTGATCGATCTCAAAACCGACGGCTCGTTCCGCCTCAATCTCCGGCCCTTCAATTTCCTTCGGGGCGCGACGATGACCAACGCGGCGTTCGACCGCCTTTTCGGCGGGCCGCCGCGCAAGCCGGAGGGGCCGATGGAAGAGCGTTTCATGGATCTTGCCCGGTCCATCCAGGTCGTTTGCGAAGAGGCGGTCCTGCGGCTGGCGCGCCACGCGCGGGAAGTCACAGGGCTTTCCCGCTTGTGCCTGGCGGGCGGCGTGGCGCTCAATTGCGTGGCCAACGGCCGCCTCCATCGGGAGCGGATTTTCGAGCGCCTTTGGATTCAACCGGCGGCGGGAGACGCCGGGGGCGCTTTGGGCGCGGCGCTGGCCGCTTGGCATCTGCGCTTCGGCGGCGGACGCGCCGGGATGAAGGACTTGAACCGGGACCGAATGCGGGGAGCCTTGCTGGGGCCCGCCTTCCGAGACGAAGAGATCGAAGCCGCGCTCCGCAGCGAGGGCGCGAGGTTTCGACGGTTGGAGAAGGAGGCCTTGATGGAGGAAGCGGTGAGCCTTCTGGCGGAAGGCAAGGCGCTGGGGTGGTTCCAAGGGCCGATGGAGTTCGGGCCGCGAGCCCTGGGCAATCGCTCGATCCTGGCCGATCCGCGCCGGCCGGAGATGCAGGCTCGGCTGAATCTCAAGGTCAAGTTTCGGGAATCCTTCCGCCCGTTCGCCCCCGCGATTTTGCGGGAGGACCTGGAGGAGCACTTCGATCTGGACGTGGATTCGCCCTACATGCTTTTGGTGGCCCCGATTCGGAAGTCTCGCCGGCTTCCCGCGCCGGAGCGCGCCTGTGGCCTGGAGCTGCTCCGCGCCGTGCGGTCCCATCTGCCCGCGGTCACGCACGTGGATTACTCGGCCCGGATCCAAACGGTTCGCCGGGAGGACAACCCGCTTTTCTACGAGCTGCTGCGGCGTTGGAAGGCGCGAACCGGTTGCCCGGTCTTGGTCAACACCTCTTTCAACGTTCGCGGCGAGCCGATCGTTTGCTCTCCGACGGACGCCTACCGCTGCTTCGTTCGCACCCACATGGACGCGATGGCAATCGGGTCCTACCTTCTTTTGCGGGCGGAGCAGCCGGTTCCCTTTCCGACTGCGCCTCCTGATTTGCCGCCTGATTGAGCGGCGCCGTGCTCATGGGAAAGGAAAATCGAGAAAGTTTTAGGCGCCATCCTGGGGCCGTCGTGAGCGGGGAGGAAACGCCGCTTCGCCCGCGCAGGGTGATCTGCCAATGCGCCGCGGCATTGTGGGTCCTGGCGGGGATTTTGTGGCTGCGGGGAGCGATTTCAGGAAAGGCCGCCCTGGCCGCGGCGGCGGTCGTGGCCGCGGCAAGCGCGGTTCTCCTGGCGTGTCCCGAGGCCGGACGGCGCTTCGCCGGCGCGGCCGACGCCTTCGGACGGCGGGTTTCTCATCGAGCGGGGCAGGCGCTGCTTCTGGCGGTGTTCTTTTTCGTCATTGCCCCTTTGGGGTTGGCGCTTCGCCTGTTGGGCAAGGATCCGTTGGCCAAGCGCATCGACCGCGCCGCCGCTTCCTACTGGAGCCCTCCTACCCGGGACGGCGGGCTGGATCGGATGTGGTGAAGGCGGCGCTGGGGGTTGGCGGTCGGCCGTTCGCCCCGGGGAAAGTTTCCCGATGACGGGGGCGCGCTCTATAGTGGGGGAAGATGAACCGGATCCGGGTCCTGCCCGAAAACGTCGCCAACCAGATTGCGGCGGGAGAAGTCGTTGAGCGTCCGGCCAGCGTGGTCAAGGAGCTGGTGGAAAACGCGCTGGACGCGGAAGCCCGTCATGTCCGGGTTGAGATCCAAGCGGGCGGGCGCAGCTTGATCCGAGTCAGCGACGACGGCGCGGGGATGAGCCGGGACGACGCGCTGCTCTGTTTCGAGCGGCATGCGACCAGCAAGATCCGTTCGGCTGAGGATTTGCAGCGCGTGGGCACAATGGGGTTCCGAGGCGAGGCCCTCCCCAGCATCGCCAGCGTGAGTCGGTTGGTTCTTACCACTCGGGAGCGCGAGGGCGTCTCGCCCGAAGCGGTCCAGGTGATCATTCATGGCGGAAAGATTGTCGAAGTTCGTTCCGCCGCGGGGCCTCCCGGAACGAGCGTCGAGGTTCGCCATCTCTTCTACAACCTGCCCGCGCGCCGCAAGTTTCTCCGCAGCGAGGAGACCGAGCGGGCGCACATCCAGCACTATCTGACTCTCGCCGCGGTGGCGTTTCCGGAGGTGGGATTCCACTTTGTAAACCGGCAGCGCACCGTGTGGCGGCTGCCTCCGACGGAGTTGGATCCCGCCGACGCCGCCTCGCGGCTGGCCGCCCTTCGGGAAAGGCTTCGGGGGCTTTACGGCAGCGAACTGCGCCTTATTCCTACCGACTACCGGGCGCGCCTGCGCCTGCCTCATTTGCCGGACGAAAGCCTTTCCGGCGAGGGGCCTTTCCATGAGGAGGACGCGCTGCGCATTTGGGGCTTTATCGGCGCGCCGGGCGTTTCCCGGGCGACCCGCGCCGATCAGCACATCTTTGTGAATCGCCGGCCGATCGAGCATCGCGGCTTAAACCGCGCCATCCTGGAAGGCTACCACACCGCGCTCATGAAGGGCCGCTTCCCCGTCTGCGCCCTGTTCATCGAATGCGACCCCGCCTTGGTGGACGTCAACGTCCATCCGGCCAAACGCGAGGTGAAGTTCCGCCTCGAGCTCCAGGTCCGGACGGCCGTGACCCAGGCGGTTCGTCAGGCCCTTTTGCGTTATGCCGCCGGCGAAGGGGCCGAGCCGGCGCGGCTCGCATCCCGCGGGGAGTCGGGAGCGGCTTCAGGAGAGGAGCGCGGGGCGGCTCCGGAACCGCCCGCGGAATCCCCCGCGCCCACGGAACAGGAACTGAAGCTGCCCGGGGACGTTCTCGCACGCCTCCGCCCTCGACGGGAGGAAATCCCCCGGACGCCGAGGAGCGAGGCGGAAAGCCGCCTTCCGACGGCCTTTCCGGGGACCCGCTCTCCAGAGCCGATCTCCGGCCCCGCTTCCTCGGACGAGGGGCGCGCTGAGGGGCGGCCTGAAGGATCGAAGCTCCCTGCGTCGGAGAGCGCGCCGTTGCTTCAGATTCCGCTGCGCGTGCTCGGCGTGCTCGGCGATCTTTACGTGGCGATGGAGTCTGATCGGGGATTGGTGTTGATGGACCAGCACGCCGCCCATGAGCGGGTGCTCTTCGAACAGATGATGGAGCAGCTCGAATCAGGCCCGGTCCCCGCTCAACGGCTCTTGCTGCCCGAGACCGTCGAGCTGGGGCCGCGGGACGCGGCCTTCCTGCGCCGCAATCTGGAGGCTCTCGCCCGCCTCGGTGTGCGCCTCAACGAGTTCGGCGAACGCACCTTTCTCCTTGACGCTCTTCCCTCCTTTGTAAGCGCGCCGGATCCGCGGCGGTTTGTCCTCGATCTGCTGGATGAACTTCAGCGAACCGGCGTCCGGGTCAACCGGTTTCGCCTGGGGGAAGAAGCGGTGGCCAAGACCGTTTGCCGCCACGCGGTCAAAGCGGGCGATCCTCTCAAGCCTCCGGAAATCGAGCGCTTGGTCGAGCAACTTCGCCGCTGTCGGATGCCCTACACCTGTCCCCACGGCCGCCCGACGCTGATCGAGTTCAGCTACCGCGAGCTGGAAAAGCGATTCGGCAGAACAGGTTAGGGCCGCGCGGCGGGAGCCGGGCTTGCCTGTTGATCGCTTCCGCTCTTGGGGTGTACTCTTGGATGCGGAGGAGAACCAGGAAAACAGATGGGAGGAGAAACCATGAAACGAATCGTTCAGATCGCGATGTGGGGCCTCTGCCTGGCGGCGCTGGGCGCGCCCGTTCGGGGGGCCGACTGGTTGCACGAGAGCAAGCAAGCGCGGGACGCCCGCATGGAGTGGTGGCGCGAGGCGCGTTTCGGCATGTTCATCCATTGGGGCCTCTACGCCGTGCCGGCCGGGGTGTGGAAGGGCAAGGAGATCGGCGGCATCGGCGAGTGGATTATGAACAGCGCCAACATCCCCAGGAAGGAATACGAGCAGTTGGCCAAACAATTCAACCCGGTGAAGTACAACCCGGACGAGTGGGTCCGCATCGCCAAGAACGCCGGGGTCAAATACATCGTCATCACCTCGAAACACCACGACGGCTTTTGCTTATTTAACACCAAGGCCACCGACTATAATGTGGTGAAGGCCACGCCTTATGGGAAAGACGTTCTCAAGATGCTCGCCGAGGCGTGCCGCCGCCAGGGGATCAAGTTCTGTGTCTATTACTCGATCATGGACTGGCATCATCCGTCGCAGTTGCCGGGGAGCGCGCGCGGCTACAACCCAACGAAGATCGCCCCGGGTCGGAAGGCCGAATACATTGCCTACATGAAGCAACAGCTCAAGGAGCTCGTGGAACAGTACGACCCGGGCATCCTTTGGTTTGACGGGGGATGGCCTTCCTGGTTCACCGCCGAAGACGGCGCCAAGATTTACAATTACGTGCGGAGCCTGAAGCCTTCGATCATCATCAACAATCGTCTCCAAGGGGTGGGCGATTACGGCACGCCGGAGCAACACATTCCCGCCACGGGGCTTCCGGGCGTGGACTGGGAGACTTGCATGACGATGAACAACACCTGGGGCTACAAACTGCACGACAACAATTGGAAGAGCCCCAAGACCTTGATCCGCAATTTGGTGGACATCGCTTCGAAGGGGGGCAATTACCTCCTCAACGTGGGGCCCACGGCCGAAGGGTTGATCCCCCAAGCCTCGGTCGAGCGGTTGGCGGCCATGGGCAAGTGGATGAAAGTTAACGGCGAGGCGATCTACGGGACCTCGGCCAGTCCGTTCAAGCGCCTTCCCTGGGGGCGTTGCACACAGAAGCGAATCGGCGATCGGACCCGCCTTTTCCTTCACGTCTTTGACTGGCCGCGCGACGGCGAATTGCTCGTGCCCGGTTTGTTGAACGAGCCGCTGGCCGCTTGGCTTCTCTCCGATCCGAGCCGCCGGCCGCTTCGCGTGGAGCGGACGGATTTGGGACTGGTGATCCGCGTCCCGTCCAAAGCCCCGGACCCCATCTGCTCGGTCATTGCGCTGGACGTTCCGGGCAAGCCCGAAGTGATCCCCACAGCCGCGACTCAAGGAGCTGACGGCGCGGTGCGCCTGGCCGCGGCGGATGCGAGGCTCCACGGCCGGCAGCTCCGCTACGAGTCGGGGAAGGGCCATGACAACATCGGCTATTGGCTTAATCCGAAAGAGTGGGCGGAATGGACGTTCCGCGTGACCCAGCCGGGCCTCTTCGCGGTGGAGGCCGTCGGCGCTTCCTTGGAAACGCCGGCCTTTGTAGTGGCCTGCAACGGAGCCGAATTGAAGGCGGCCTGCCCGAAAACCGGCGACTACAGCAAATATGTCGAATTCCCCGTCGGCGAACTGGAGATCGGCGCGCCGGGGCTTTATTCCTTAAGCGTGCGGCCGGTGGAAGAAGGGTGGACTCCTCTTAACCTTCGCTCCTTGACCCTGAAGCTGGTTCGGTAAGCCCGGCCCCGCGCGAGGCGAAGGCATAAAGAACCCCCGCCCGGTTTTATGTTCCGGGCGGGGGTTTGCGCGTAACGAGGAGCGCAGGTCAGCCGAGACTAGTCCTTATCGTTGCCTTTCCCACGAGCGGGACGGCTCTGATATTGGTCGGACTGCTGCGGTCCTTTGCGCTCCGTCGGCCTCTGCATGCGCTGCTGCGGAGGTCCTTGGCGTTGAGGGCGGGCCTGCGGGTTAGGCCGCGCTTGTTGAGGAGACCGGTTCCATGCCGGACCTTGCGGCCCGCGAGGCCCTCTCGGAGCCCACTGAGGAGCCTGAGCCGGTCCCTGGGGGCGTGGAGCCGTCTTGCCGAAACCGCCGTAGTAGCCGCGCGGACCCTGCGAGTAACCACCGTAGCCGCGCGGACCCTGTGAGTAACCACCGTAGCCGCGCGGACCCTGCGAGTAACCACCGTAGCCGCGCGGACCCTGCGAGTAACCACCGTAGCCGCGCGGACCCTGGGGAGGGCCGAACCGGCGGCCTTGAGCCTGGGGACCTATCGGCGGACCCTGAAAACGCCGCGGAGCCTGGGGCGCGAATCGACCCTGGCGGCGGTTGCGCATCGGTCCGATTCCCCACGGGCAGCGCCGCCCGCGCATGCCTCGTTGCCGCAGCGCCATCCGGGGCCGGGTAGTGCGCGGAGCCGTCCAGCGCTGCCTGAATTGTCTGCCCGCGCGGCCGCGGAAGGCGCGGCGAGCCATCATTCTATGGCGTAAAAACGCCCGGCGTTCCATGAAGGCTCCCGGTCCTTGAGGGCCCGGAGCGCGCCATGCAGGCGGCCCAAACGGCGGATTGCCCGGAGGCGGACCGGCCTGCGGTTTCGGTTGAGCTTGAGCGGCGGTTGCGATCGCCGCTGCGGCTGTAATAACGGCTAACAGATTGTGTGTCATGGTTTCTCCTTACTGATTTTTGATTTATAGATTTCGTTGCCTCTTCGAGCCGGTTTCTTCGGTTTGGAAGAAACTCAACTTCCAAAGGCTTTATTGAACAGGAGGCGGTCCTGCCGGAGGCGCTCCGGCGGGTCCCGCGCCTCCGCGGCGGAGCCGCTGACCTTGTTGACCCCGGACGGCGCCGGGTCGGCCCGGCCTCTGGGGACGCGGCGGCAGATACTCGTCGCGCGTGAGCTTGCCGTCCTTATTCTTATCCAGCTTTAACAGGGCGGTCTTGGCATTCTCGATTTCTTTCGCGTCGATTACCCC
>JAGHDA010000119.1 GCA_021160185.1 Verrucomicrobiota bacterium | reverse complement strand
GCCGTACACGGAGATGTTGAGCACGTCCCCGGGCCCCAAGGTGAGCCGCTGCTGCCAGGGAGCGAGCCGGGGCCCGGCGGCGGCGGCCGAAAACACCGGCGCGTTGGTTCGAACCTGGTCGGGGGAACTTTCCTGCGCCCGCAAGCCGCTCCCCGCCCACAGGCCCAGGCCGCAGGCAAGGGCCAGCCCGAACCGGCTCAGGTCGGGCAGCTTGGCCAAAACGCCCAGGATGCGGTTCACAAAAACCCCGCTCACATTGATCTCCGCCACCCGCGCCGCGCTCAGGAGCGGCCCCGCCTCGGATTGGCGCGTTCGCCCGCTGGCGGCCAGCCAGAAAACGGCGGGAAAAGTTTCGGCCAACAACATGCTCTCCAACTTCTGAAGCGGTGGAAGCTCGGCGATCACCGCAAGGCGCGGCTCCTTCATCCACAGATCCAACGCCCGACGCCACTGGGCGCGCCGCTCGATTCCCCATCCGAAATCCGGCGGCGTCACAATCGTCGCCGCCTCCTCTCGCCGAACCGCTTCCAACACGCTCGCCGGCTCCTCAAGCGCCTTCTCAACCTGGATTGCCGCTCCTTCGGCCCCGGCCCCGGCGGCGTTGGTCATCGCCACCGCTCGCCATTGCCGCTCAAGCGCCGCTTCTTGAAGCAGACGAACCCAAACGGATTTGCCCTCGCCCGGCCGCGTGGAAGTGAGGGCAAAAACCAGGCACGGCGCGGGCCCCACGGTTTCACGAAGGTGTTTGCGGACGGCGGACCATGTGCGAAACCGCCAAAGGGCCAGCGCTTCCGCGTCCATCTCGTCCAAGTCACCCAACTGGGCCAGCACCGGCGCGCGCGCCGTCCGTCGCGCGTCTGAAGGCGTCCAAATGCGGTCGTCGAACAGCTCCCGAACCATCGCCGCAAAGATCAACAGGCCTGCGCCGAACACGGCCCCTGCCACCGTAACCACCGCAATCTTGACCGCTCGGCCGCTGACCTCCACATCGTCCGGACTAGCCGGCGCAAAAAGCCGGTAGTAGCCCGGCGAATTGGCGGCGTACAGCTCCGCCTCCCGCTGGCGCGCGGCCAACAAATCCCGCGTAGTTTCCAGCGAAAGCTTTCGCGCCTTCAACCGAGCATAGCGCAGGTCCTTCTCCGGCAACGCCTGAAGCTTCTTGAAAGCTTCGTTCCGAAACTCCTGGAGCTTCTTGAGCTGACCTTCCATGCCGGCCAATTGGGCGCGGTAGTTGACCAGGTCCAAATAGAGGCTGACGGCCACCGTATTGGTCCCCGCCGCTGCGGCCTCGACGCTCTCGACCGAATTGGTCGCCTTTTTCAGCGCCTCTTCCAAAGCCCGCACCCGAGCTTGCTGTTCCTGGACCAATGGGTTCTGCTCGGTGTACTGGGTGAGGAGGCTTTCCAACTGCCGGCGCGCGCTCTGCAACGCGGTTTTTTGGGGGTTCTGCTGCGACAACGCCTTTTCCAAGGCCTCGATCCGCACCTTGAGCATGTCCCGGCTCAGCTCCGCCTGTTGCAGATTCTGCTCAGCCGCGCTCAGATCGCGCAGGTAGGCTTCCACCTGCTTGTCGCTGCTGTAAAAGTCCGCCTCCGCGCTGAACCGCAAAAGCTCCTGATTCAACGCCGCCAGCTCCTTTTCCACCGCGGCCAACTGCTGTTGGAGGAAGCGATTGATTTCCGCCGCCTCCTGGGACTGAAGGGTCCGCGTCAACTCCACCACCGCGTTGGCGTAGCGATTGATCAGCTCGGCGGCTTGTCTCTTGCCGCGCGTGCTGGAAAGGGTCACGGTGATCAGGTCCGTGTTGCGTTCCCGGGAAATGACCAGGTTCTGACGGAGCTCGCTCACCCCCGCCGGAGGCTTCATCTCCTTGCCCACCTTGGCCAGAAGGCTCGGCGCGCGCATCATCGCCATGAGAGTAGGGATGGACACCTTGGCCGGTTGAAACGCTTCGCCGAACTGGCCGGCCCGAAATGTGTTGGGAATTTCCCGACGGATCAGTTGGACGGCGACGGTGTATCGGGTCTGGAAATGCATCCATCCGGCGAGGAAACCGAGGAAGCCCATCAAAGCCGCGCCGCCCAGCGTCAGCCAGCGCCCGCGCCATGCGGCGAGAATCAGCCGCAACGGATCGAAGGGCAGCCCCAACCCGGCGCCGGCGCCGGTCGGCGCGGGCCCGCCCCATTCCGAGGACACGCCTGCGCCCGCCGGCTTCCCTTTCGCCGTTTCCCGTTCCGGCTCGCTCATCCTTCTTGTTCCCTTGAGCGGCAAACGTCCGCGCTGAGGGGCCCTGTCTTAGGCGCCTCCGCGCCGCGCCGCCGCAGCCGCCCGATACACATCGAGGACCTTTCGCGCATTCTCATTCCAATCGAACTTGCGAGCCTGCTCAAGGCCTTTGCGCCGCAACGTCTCCCGGAACGCCCTGTCCCTCGCGCACCTTTTCAACCCCTCGGCGATGGCGTCCGGGCTCTCCGGATCCACGATCCACGCAGCTTCCCCCGTCACCTCGCCCAAAGAGCCGCGATCGGAGCAAACCACCGGACAACCGCAAGCCATCGCTTCAAGAGGCGGCATCCCGAAACCTTCAAACAAGGAAGGATAAACCATCGCCGCCGCCGCCCGGTAAAGCGTCGGCAGATCTTCATCCGGCACGAAACCGAGGAATCGGATCGCTTCCCGGGCCGGAGAGCGGCGCGCAGCTTCCTTGATCGCTTCAGCTCCGTGCCAGTCGCCTCCCGCCAACGCTAAAAGCCAATCCAAGCCGGTCTCCTCCCGAAACCGAACAAACGCCTCAATGAGGCGGACGTGATTCTTCGCCGGGTGTTCAAGGCGGGAAACGTAAACGAAAAAAGGCCGATCCAAACCCCACCGGGAAGCGGCTTCGCTTCGCGCCGTCTCGGCGTCGCCCGGATGGAACCGCTCGTGGTCGATTCCATTGTGAATCACGCAAACCCGATCGCGGTTCAGACCGAAAAAGCGCTCCACATCCTCGGCGGTGCGGCGGCTCGGAACGATGACGCGATCCTGCCGGCGGGCTAGAGCGCGCACCACCACTCGTCCGTAGAACATCCGGGCCGGATCGTACTTGCCCCGCACATGGAAAGGCGCCAGATCGTGGATCGTGGCCGCCAAGGCGCACGGCTTGCGCCATACCAGGCGACGGTAGCTGGGCACATGAATGACCGCCGCGCCCAGCTACCGTCGCCTGGTATGGCGCAAGCCGTGCGCCTTGGCGGCCACGATCCACGAT
>JAGHDA010000343.1 GCA_021160185.1 Verrucomicrobiota bacterium | reverse complement strand
TCCGTTCTACACAAGTTGAAAAGGAGGAGCCGGGATGACGCCGCGCGAGCGCGTTCTTGCAGCTATTGATCACAAAGAGTCCGACAAGGTTCCGCTGGACCTAGGCGCCACGCCCAGCTCGGGGATTTCCGCCGTCGCCCACAACAAGCTGAAAAGACATCTGGGCTTGGAGGCGCTGCCGACGCGGGTCTACGACGTGGTTCAGCAACTTGCCCAGCCGGAGGAGCCGATCCTCGATTGCTTCGGGATCGACGCGATCGACATCGGCCGGGCGTTCAAGACGGAGGAGGCGGCCTGGTGGGAGACGCGCCTCGAGGACGGCAGCGCGGCCCAGTATCCCTCCTGGTTCCGGCCCGTCCGGCAGGCGGACGGCTCGTGGGTCGCTTTTTCCCGGGACGGAACGCCTCTGGCCAAGATGCCGGCCGGCGGCATGTTCTACGATCAGATTTACTTTCCCTATCTCGACGGCTATCCCGCCGACTACAAAGGCCTGCCCGAGGCGATGAGCAAGGTCATGTGGGCCGCCTTTCCCGTCAGCCCGTGGGATCATGCGGAGGAGGAGAATTTCTGGGAGGAGCTGCGGCGCCGCGCGCTTGAGCTTCGGCAAAGCTCGGACCGCGCCCTGATGATGGGGGCGGGGTGCAACCTTTTCGAATGGGGCACATTTTTGAGACGGATCGACAACTTTCTCGCCGATCTCGTCACGCAGCCTCGGGAGGTCGAGCGTCTCCTGGACGCGCTCATGGAGGTTCATCTGGCCACGTTGGAAAAGATATGTCGCGCGGTCGGGGACACGGCGGACCTTGTCCGTTTCGGCGATGATTTAGGGGTGGACGGCGGGCCTTTCATGGCGCCTCAGATTTACCGGAAGCTGTTCAAGCCGCGGCATAAGCAGCTTTGCGACTACGTGAAGAAGCACAGCCGGATGCGGCCTTTTCTGCATTCCTGCGGCTCGATCTACGCCCTGCTTCCGGATCTTATTGAGGCCGGCTTCGAGGTCATCAACCCCGTGCAGACTTCCACGCGCGACATGGAGCCGGAGCGGCTCAAGAAGGAGTTCGGAAAGGACATCACGTTTTGGGGCGGCGGCTGCGACACGCGGGCCGTCCTCAATCGCGCCTCGCCTGCGGAGGTGAGGGAGCATGTTCTCAAGCGGCTTGAGGTTTTCGCCCCGGGCGGCGGCTTCGTCTTTGCCACGGTGCACAACATCCTTCCCGAGGTGCCTCCGGAGAATGTTGTCGCCGCCTTCGACGCCGTCAGGGAGTTCAATGGGGGCTGACCGGACCCTCCTTGAGGGTTCCCGCTGGAGCGTTTTGCCGCGCCTGGCGGGCCTTTTCCCGCGGCCGCCGAGGCAACGGGGCGGAGCGAGGCTTTGAGGGGGCTGCTCTGGCGGGATGCCTGGGGCGCTCTTTGCTGTATGCTGTAGAGAAGAGAGAAGAGCTGGTCGAAGGGCGGCGATGAGAACAACCATCATCCTTTTCTGGACGGCGGCCGCGGCGGCGTTGACCGCCGGGTGTCACTGGGTTGGAGGAGTGAGCGGCCCCGTGATCCGGGGATCGGGCGTCCTCTTGAAAGAAGTCCGTCCGGTGTCCGGCCTCGACCGAGTCACGCTCCGGGGCTCAGGCAAGGCGATCCTTATCCAGGGAGAGGAGGAGGGATTGACGATCGAGACGGACGCCAACCTGCTTCCCTACATCGAGAGCCGGGTCGTGAACGGCTGTTTGATTGTGGAGCCGAAAGGCGGCGCGACGCTGAAGCCTACGCGCGGCATTCGGTATGAGCTTCGGTTCAAGCGCCTGGGGGAGATCAGCCTTGAGGGCGCTTTCGAAGCGGAGGGCAAGTCCGTCAAGGCCGACACGCTGAAGGCGCGCATCAGCGGTTCCGGGACCATTCGCCTGGATCGGGTGGAAGCCGAGGAGCTGCGCCTGAGCGTCAGCGGGAGCGGGAAGGTTTCGTGGGCGGGGAGCGCGGCTCGGCAGAGCGTCCGCATCAGCGGCTCGGGCGACTATCGGGCCGGCGGTTTGCGGAGCGGGGAGGCCGAGGCGCGCATCAGCGGCTCGGGCAATGTGGTCGTCTGGGCGACCGACCGACTGGAAGCGCGCATCAGCGGCTCCGGTTCGGTGAGCTACTACGGCCGTCCGCAGATTGTCCAGAGCATTTCCGGCTCGGGCAAACTCCGTTTTCTTGGAGAGAAGCCGTAAAACGACGCCGCGCCTCGGCGCGGATGCCGCGGTCGGGCGCGGGGCCGCCTCGCGCTCGGTCGGCTAATACGGAGGCTTTACCTGTACTCTTAACCTTCTTCGGTGACATTTTCCGTAGAACTTGCCCGAAAAATAGGAGAGTCATATTCTTGACTGGATGGAGTGCTAATTGCATACTCAGTATATGAAACTGGTCAGCGACGCCCAGTGGGACGTTCTCCAATCGCTTTTACCCCTTCCTCCTTCTTCTCGGCGAGGCCGACCACGAGCCAATCTCCGAGAGGTGTTTGAAACCATCTTGTTTGTGTTGATGACCGGCATTCCTTGGGGACAGTTGCCCGAAAGCTGTCCGCCCAAATCCACCGTGTACGACCACTTTCGGTTTTGGAGCCAGAGCAAGGCCTTTGAGAAGTTGATGAAGGAGATAGCGC
>JAGHDA010000237.1 GCA_021160185.1 Verrucomicrobiota bacterium | reverse complement strand
GGCGGGAAGCGGCGGGGTGTCGGGGAAGAGGCCGGCGCCGAGCAGGCCGGCCAACGCCTCTTCGCCGGTGAGCGCGGCGACCTTTCGCCCGGCGCGGGCCGCGGTGGCGAGGATCGTCTCGCACCTGATCGCGCGCGGGTCGAGCAGGTTAACCTCCCGGAGCGTTGTGGGATCGTAGAGGGCGTCGGCGGCGATCCCGTGGCGGTCGGGGCCTGCGCCGGTCAGAAGCGCCGCTTGGTTCGGCCCGGCGACAGCGGGCAAAAAGCCGCGCGCCGCGCCCAGGAAGCCTTTTGCGGCCCATGCGCTCATTTGCGGGGCGCGCCCGCGGGCGAACGCCCGCGCCAGGAGGAAAGAGGAGAGTCCGCTCAGGCAAACCAGCGCGACCGGTTCGGCCGGCGGGCGATACTCGATTCGATTGGCGATGAAACTGTTAGTTGCCGGCGTGTTCATGACGTTTGATCCTAAGGGCCCGGAGCGTTCCGCCCGGGCGTTCACCGAAGAAGCTGGGCGATCTGGCCGATTTCGTCAACAGTCAGTCTCGCTCCTCGCAAGGAGGCTTCCTCCTTCGGCGCGGCCTCCGCCTTCGAGAGGGCGCGAGGCTTGGAGCAAGGTGTTCGCGCAGGAACGGCGGCGGATCCCGTCGGCCCGGCCGCAGGTAGTCCCGCGCTAGGGCGGCGGCCGCCTCTTCGACGGGGAGGCGGCGGATCTCGACGAGGTAGGCGAAGGCCGCCTCCATCAGGGCGTGCAGGGAGATGGCGTGCCTTCGGCCGAAGCGCGCTCCGAGCCAATCGGAAAATTCCAGAAACGCCGCGAAGGCTGAGCGGGAACCGCGCCAGAGCATCGGGCCGCTTTCGCGGAAATTGCCGCTGTTGTAGATCAGGTCCCAATACCTGGCGAAGGCCAGAAGCCGACGCGTCAGCTCAAAATCCACGAGCCGGTTTCGGAGAATTTCATAGGGCGGGTAAGGAGAGTAGGTCATTTCCCATTCGGCGTCGTGGCGGGCGATGGGCGCGCCGCGGAGCCGCTTCAGAACCCCGACCTGGATTTCCTGGGGGCGGCATGCTAGGAGGCGGTCGAAGCTGCGGGCGAAGCTTTCCAAATCCTCTCCGGGCAAGCCGAAGATGAGATCGGCGTGGAGGCGCGCGCCGGTTTCCTCGCGCAGGAAGCGGAGCGTTTCTTCCACGATCGCCGGGTCTTGCCGCCTGCCGATCCGGCGCAGCGTTTCCGGATTGAACGTTTGAACGCCCACCTCCAACTCCAGCGCGTCCGGCGGCCATTGCCGCAGGGCTTGGCGGAGCGGCGGGGGCAGACGCCGCGGGAACAACTCGAAGTGGGCCCGCGCGCCGCGCCGCGCCCAGGGGAGGAGCCGATCGAGCGCGCGCACGGCGAAATCGGTTCGCCAATTGAGCGTGCGGTCGGCGAACTTCACCGCGCGCAGCCCGCGTTCGAAGAGACGGTCCAAAGCCGTGAAGACCTTCTGCTGGGGAAACAGTCGCACGGTCCGGTCGAGAGAAGAGAGGCAGAATTCGCAACGATAGGGGCAGCCGCGGGAAAGTTCCGCGTAAACGACGCGGGAGCGCAGGTCCTCCTCGGCGTACAGGTCGTAGGGCAGGGCGAGTTGTTCCAGCGGAGGCGGCGCGCACTGGAGGAGACGCTCCGGAGGCCGCCGCCCTGCCAAGAGCTCCCGGCACAGCTCGGCGAAGGCAAGGTCCGCTTCCCCTTGGAGGATGTAGTCGGCCAGGTCGGCGATTTCCTCCGGCGCCGGAGGATGGCTCACTTCCGGGCCGCCGAGGACCAGAATCGTTTCGGGCCGCAGGGTTTTGACGAGCCTGGCGGTCATCGTGGCTGGAAGCAGGTTCCAGATGTACACGCCCATCCCGACCACGCGCGGCTTCCGGTCCAGGATCGCCGCCGCCACGTCCATCGGGCGCTGCTTGATGTCGAATTCGAGCAAGGCGGCCCGCTCGCGCAGCGGCCCCAGGTTCGCCATCAGGCATCGGAGGCCGAAGGCGGTATGAATGTACTTGGCGTTCAACGCGGCCAGGACGATTTCCGCCATTGCGCCGTCGAGTATTTCCTTTGGCCGCGGCTTGTGGCGAACCAATTCCCCGCCGCGCCGCGGCGGCGCGTCCTGTTTTGGGGCCGGTGAGAGGCCGGGGCTATCCGTAGATGACGAGCTGGATATTTTCGGGAAGATGCCGGGCGACTTCGGTGACCACGTTGCCTTTGAGCAGCTTGACCAGGAGCTGGCGCTGGGGCGCGCCCAGGATGAGCATGTCCGCTCCCACCGTGGCGGCGATGTCCAGGATCGTAGTGGCCGGGTCGTCGCTCACGGCGTAGAGGGGCAGCACTTTGACATCGCTTTCCTGTCCCCAACTGAGCGTCGTGGTCATGATGCGGGCGGCGTTGGGATCTTCCTTCCAGGTGCGGGGCGCTTCGACGCTGGTCACGCCGGGAAGGCTGAGCGCGACTTCGTTGACATAGAGGACGTAGAGAGGCGTGTTGCGCAGCTTGGCTTCTTCCAGGGCGAAGCGGAGCACGGGCGTCACGCCGCGGGCGGCCACTAGGATCGGCTTGCCCGGCTCGGCAAGCGGCTGGAAGGAAGGAACCGCTTCGGGCGCGACGCGTTCGGCCACCGCCTCGGGCACGGTGACGGTGCGAAGCCCGGCCCGTCGTTGGGTGTAAGTGCGCAGGGTCAGTCCGCCGCCCACCACGCACATGGCGAAGAAGAGGGCGTCGTTGTTGATTCGGGCGATGGTCAGCTCCACGGCGAGGAGGATGAGGAAAGTGCCTCCCATGATGAGCCGCTCGTGCCGGCGCATTTCCAGGGAGCGGTTGAAGGTGCAGGAGCCCAGGTTGACGGTGATGGCGCCCACCACGCCGATCGCGTAGAACCGGGCCAGCGTTTCCAGGTCCGCTCCGGCCACCACCACGGTCGCCACCGGGAGCGTGGCGGCCAGGATCCACGGCCACCAGGGCACGCCAAATTTGTTTAGGATTGTGAAGGGGCGAGGCATTTCCCCGTCTTTGGCCAGCATGTAGACAAGCCCGATCAGCGCGGCGATCGCCGTGTTGACCGCGCTCAACAGCAGCAGCCCCATCACTGCGCCTACGACTATGCCGAAGGCCTTGCCTGCCATCGGCCCGAAGGTCATCGCCGCGTATTGCGCGCCCAGGTAGCGGAGCATGTAGTCGCGCTGCTCCACTGGGTCGGGCGCCATGCTGTGCGGAAGGGAGAGCATCGCCCAGCCCAGGATAATCGTGGCCAACACCACTTCTACGGCCACCGGCAGGATCGCCAGGGTGGCTGTGCGCGCCACGCGTGGCTTCTCCATGGTGGCCCCCGGATCCAGCTTCATCACGCCGGTAAGGTTGGCGATCGCTTCCACGCCGCTGAGGGCCAGAATAATGGAGACAAAGTTCTTCCAGTTTACCCAAAAGCCTTTCGGCGGAGGGATCATGTTGGCCGTGGTCAGGTGAGGCAGGCTCATGAGCACGATGGCGGCCACCACCGCGGCCGTCGGCAGGGCCAGCCACATGGCCATGCTGCCGGTGTGTTTGGGGCCGAAATAATTGACTGCCCCGATGACGAGGATAAAGAACATTGTGCTCCACAGCAGCCATCGCGGCGGCACGCCGAAATAGGTCATCGCCGCGTTGCAGCTCAGGGCGGCGGTGACAATGAAGTTGGCCACCAGGAGCAGCGCGCCTACCACCGCCAGCAGGCGGCTCTGCGTCCGCGCCGCCGAGTAGACGCCTCCCCCGTCCGGGAAGTTCTTGCAGACGATGATGTAGTTGTAGCCGACCAGGGCGGTCAAGAGACAGACGGCCACAATGATCGGGAAGGAGCCGTAGCCGGCGAAGAAGAAGGCCAGGCCGATGACGTACGCCTTGCTGGTTCCCCAATCGCCGTACAGCAAAGCGGCCGCCCGCTTCCAGTCCACATTCCGCGGCCGATGAACCGCAACCGTCTCCATGCGCTTTTTTCCCGACGGTTTTTCCCGCCCTCGAAAACGTCCGAGGCGGCGAAGCCCCGCCCTTTGCTCCTTTTTCTCGGAGGCTTCGCCGCGCAGGGGGGCATTTTGGGCGCGCGCTTCTTCCGGGTCAAACGAAGAACTGTTTCCGACGGCGTTCGCTGTTGGGGCGGACTTGTTTCAGAAGCCGAGCTTGTCGAGCAGGCGGCGATCCCGCTTGGTGGGCCGGCCCTTGCCTTTGGGCCGGTGGAAAAGCGGCTCAAGCCTTTTCTCCTCCCGGAGGCGGCGATATTCCTCCGGCGGAGTGAGGTCTTCGGCATATTGGGGAACTTCCTTGGCGCTGACCCGCCGCTCCAGGAGGCCGAGGACCCGCACCGTTCGGGTCAGGCGGCCGACCCGCGCTCGGATGAGCTCGCCGGGGCGGACCTGGTGGGCGGGCTTGGCGCGCCGATCATCCACCTGGACTCTGCCGGCCTGGCAGGCCTGCGCGGCCTGGGATCGGGTTTTATACACCCGCGCCGCCCACAGCCATTTGTCGAGCCTGACCTTGCCGAGTTCCTTCTCGCTCATAAACGGGCGTCCTTCGCGGAAAGAAGCCTAGGGCGGGAAACGGTTGCGGGCAACCGGGTTTGCGCCCGCCGCGTCGGTCACGCGAAGATCGCTTTCAGCAAATAGAAGAAGACCACCGCCAACCCCGCGCCCGCGGGGATCGTGATGAGCCAGGAGATCACAATGTCCCGGACCATGCGCAAGTTGAGGTATTCGATCCCTCGCGCCAGGCCGATGCCCAACACCGCGCCCACCAGCGTGTGTGTGGTCGAGATCGGCAGGCCCATCCGGCTGGCGAAGACGATGGTGGTCGCGGCGCCGATGTTGGCCGCAAACCCGCGGCTGGGGGTCAGATGGGTGATCTTCCGTCCGATGGTTTCGATGACCTTGTAACCCCATGTGGCCAGGCCGACCACGATGCCCGCCGCGCCCAACATGAGAGTCCAGACCGGCACCGGCGTCTTGAGGGAGACCACGCCGGCTTTGACAATCGCCACGATGGCGGCCAGCGGCCCGATCGCGTTGGCCACATCGTTGGCCCCGTGAGCGAAGGCAAGGAAACAGGCGCTGACGAGCATCAAGGCGGCGAAGACGCCCTCGACTTTTTCGAACTCGAACTGCCGGCGATATTCCCAGCGTTTGGCGGGTTGCTCGGAGCCGGGGGCCAACGGCGGTCGCAACACCGTCTTAGGTTCGGGCAGCCCTCGGTATTCCTTCGGCACAAAAGGGATGCCTTCCGGCGCGTCGTCCTCCAGTTCCACGCCGCGCTCCCGCCGCTCCTTCTCATGCTTGACCCGCAGCCGTTTCACCCAAAGCAGGGAAAGCGCGCTCCATGCCGACGCCGAGAGGAAGGCGACAATGATCGCCTGGCCGAGGGAGAGATTCAGGTGGAGATTTTTCAGGCCTTTCCAAACCATGACGAGAGTAAGCACGAAAGCCACGTAGAAAATCATGTAAGGAATGAACTTGTAGATCCTCTCCAACGGCCTTTTGCGGTCGATGACCGTCCGATGGATCAACTTCAAGAGAAGAAAAGCGACGATCCCTCCGCACAGCGGGGAGACGACCCAGGAAGCCGCAATGCCCGCCACTTTGGCCCATTTTATGGCGTGCGTTCCGCCCACCAGGGAGCCGACGCCGATGACCGAGCCGACGATCGAATGCGTGGTAGACACCGGCCACCCGAAGTAAGTGGCTGCCTGAAGCCACACCGCCGCCGCCAGGAGCGCGGCCAGGAAGCCGAACGCCAACGATGCGGGATCGAATTGCGTCGGGTCGAACATGCCGTTGCGCACGGTTTCCGAAACGTGCGCCCCCACCAGGACCGCTCCGGCGAATTCCATGAAGGCCGCCACAACCACCGCCTGTTTGAGAGTGAGCGCGCCGGAGCCGACCGAGGTGCCCATGGCGTTGGCGACGTCGTTGGCCCCGATGCTCCAAGCCATGTAGAAGCCGAAAACTATGCCCAGAGCCAGCAGGATCGCCCCGTGAGGAAGAAGGAAGCCCGAGCTTTGAGCCAACAGAAACAGGTTCATTTCTCGCGTTTGAGTTGGAGGGTCATTCGGATCCCGTTGCCGGTGCGGTCGGCGGATTTGGAGAGTTCGCCGAGAAAGCTGATTACTTGTGTCCAAAGGATCACTTCCACCGGCGGCAGGCGATCCTCGGCGGTCATGAGTTTGCGGAGGACCTGGATCTGAACCGCCTTGGTGGCGTCCTCCCTCTCGCTCAACTCGGTGATGAGCTTGGAAACTGTGAGGGCGTCGCGCCCGCTGAAGGAGGATTCGAGCAGAAGATCCAGCCGTTCCATGACGCTGGCGGCCAGCTCGCAGTTTTTCAAGACGCGTTCCAGGTAGGGTTTGATTTCGGCCATCAGTTCGGCGGGCAGGCGCATGTCTCGGCAGGTGAGCGTGGCCACAATGTCCTCGGCCCGGTCGGCCATTGAGTCCTGGTGTTCGAGAATGTGGCACAGCTCCTCCCGACGGATCGGCAGGAGCACGCGAGAGGCGAGCCGCTCTCGCAGACGATTGCCCAGATCGTCCGCCTTGGTTTCCAGATCGAAGACCTGTTCGGCGATTTCTTCCAGGCGTTTCAGCTCGCCCGCTTCCAGCGCAGCAAAGGCTTCGCGCACTAGGCGCACACAGGTGTGCACCATCTCGCCGTGCTTCTTGAGCTGGACAAACGGCGACTCTCCGAACAGCGATTCGATAGCGGCCATCTTCGCGTCTCCTTCCCCGCCGGAGAGCTGCGGCAAACGCCGCCTCCCGCGACGGGGAAGAACAAAGCGGGCCGCCTCCAGGCCGTCAAGAGAAACCGAACCCCGCGGCGCGGAGCCTGTTGACTCAAAAGTGATGACGCCGGAGGCGGTCGGCTGGGGGGCGGCCGGTTGACGGATAAGCGCGGGGGCCTTGCCCGGAACGCCGAACGGCTTGGCGGGCGTTCGCTGTTTGCATTCTTTGAGCGAGCGGGCATTGTGTGAGGCGGGAAATGAGCGCGTCCGACGACATTGCGCCGCTGCTTCAGAAGTGGCCGTACGATCCGGAGAACAACACCCGCGTGATTGACGTGGGCGACCGGGCCGTGCTGCAGGTGCGCACGCCGTTGGGGATCGAGCAGTATGAACTGGAGGGCAGGCCCGACGGGGCGCGGCCCCACGGTTGCGAATCGCTCCTGGAGCATCATATGGATCGGCGGCAAAAGGCCCTTGCCGCGGGCGAATCGTTTCGCCTCACCGAGGAGGAATGCGAGGCGCTTTTCCAAGAGGCTGTTCTTTACTATCACCGCTACGTTTACCTGTTCCAGACCAGAGACTGGACGGGCGTGATTAGGGACACGACGCGGAATCTGCGGCTGTTCGACTTTGTTCTCCATTACGCCGAGCGGGAGGAGGACCGCTACTACCTGGAGAAATGGCGGCCTTATCTGCTGCGGATGCGCGCGGTGGCGGCGGCGATGGTCGAGGTGGAGCGGGAACGATACGATCAGGCCCTTTCCATTATCCGCGCCGCCTGCGGCCGGATTGAAGCCCTCCCCGGAATGGAGGATGAAACCTTCCAGGTCGAGCGGGAGCGCGCGTTGGAGGTGCTTGAAAACCTGAAGGATTATGTGGAAATGGTTCGTCCGCTCTCGCCCGAGGAGCGGCTGAAGCGCGACTTGGAGGCCGCGGTGGCGCGGCAGGAATTCGAGCGGGCCGCCGAGATCCGGGACAAGCTTCGCGCCCTTCGCCGCCGCGGTTCGGAATGAGCGGCGGATCCCGCGCCGTTTTGCCTTTTGTCGGTTGTTTTCGAGAGCCGGCTCCGCGGGTTGATCCGCGGGCTTGCTTGCGAACGGCTTTCCGAATCCCCCGAACACTGCGCGGTTCTGTTTTCCTTTCCTCTTGCCTTCCGGCCCGCGGCGCGGAGGCTTGCGTTATGTCAGCGATGAGAAGAGAGGTTGGGCGCAGAGAAAAGAGTCGACCTGGTTCGGCGGCGAGGCGCAGGAGGGATTCCTTTTGCGACGGCGGGCGGACTGTAGGTTGGGCGAAGCGGCGCGGGAAACGGACGGCGGCGGCGGGGTTTTTGGCGGGTTGCGGGCTTTTGTGGGCGGCGCTTGGTTC
>JAGHDA010000071.1 GCA_021160185.1 Verrucomicrobiota bacterium | reverse complement strand
GGCCCATAAGGGCCAGGTAGCGTTTGCGGCCGACCTCGGCGGCGGCCATGCGCCCGCAGTAGGCGGTGGGGCAGAAAAGGAACAGGCCTTGGGGCGAGAGCGGGCGGGTCCGCTCGAGGATCCGGTTGGCGAATCGGGCCTGAAGCCTTGCCGGGGGCTCGGGGCCGTCGGGTTGCTCGGGGAGGTCGTCGAAGAGCAAGGCGAAGTCTTCGCACCCCAGCTCCCGCAGTTGGCGGAAACGGGCCTCGGCCCGCGCCGCTTCGTCTTCCTCTTCGAAGCGGGCGTCCAGACCGGGGCTGAGGCCGTAAATGAAGCGCAGCCCTTGCGCCTTGCAGGCGGCGATCAGCTCGCCCATCGTTTCGACTTCCCGCCCTTCGTAGGGTTCGCGCCAGAGGACGCGGTGTTTGAGGTCGTCTTTGGGCGCGTAGAAGTAGGCGTTCAACCCCAGAGCGGCCATTCGCTCAAACAGCCGCCGTCGTTGCTCCGGCTCCCATGGGGTGCCGTAAAACCCTTCCACAACGCCCGCGATGAAGCCCGGTTTTTTCATCCTGTCCAGGTTGCCGGTGGCAAAGCCGGCCGGCCCTTGCGCCTTACTCCACCCAGCCGTGGAACCGCCCCATCCAGTAGGGGAGCAGGAAGAATGAGCCGTCGTCTTCCGAACGGCCGCCGTTGCCGCCGTCGGCGATGTAGGGGTTGCCGTTCCACTTCGAGAGGGGCCGTTCGTCCGGAGCGAGAACGAAGGCAAGTTGCCGGCGGCCGTGCCGGTCGAGCTCCTTCCGCCATCGCACGTCCCGTCGATGGGAATTGCGGACGGTCCACGTGATCAGGTCGCACGGGATCCGCGCCAGCGTCTTGCGCGACTCGGCGCGGAGCGCGTCGGTCATCGGCCCCGCTCCGGAGGCGACCGAGATGTAGTTCCACAACGGGTTGCGGTCGGAGCGCACCTGCGACCAGGTAAAGCGCAGCGCTTCCAGGTAGATTTTCCGGAGCCGGGGCGATCGCTCGTATTTCAGCAGAGGCGCGTAGGAGAGGTAAGCAAGTTCATCGTCGGAAAAGTTGATTTCGCCGCCTCCGGGCCATCGGCGGTAGAGTCGCATCTTTTGGGCGTAGCCGCGGCGGATCCGATCCTCGTAGGCTTCCTGGTACTTCCGGTCGCCGGTGATGTGATAGGTTGTTTTGAGGAAGGAGAGCAGCTCGAGGGAACGCAAGGCCGACTCGTAGCGCCCTTCCTCGGTTTGATAATACGCCTCGGACCATCGCCCCCAACGCGTCGGCTTGCCGTCGATGTCCAGCAGCTCGTAGCCGTTGCGGATCAGGTAGTCGGTCATGCGACGGACCACGGCCTGGATTAGGATCTTTTCCTCCGGGTCAGCCGCCAGATCGAAGTACACGCTGTAGGCGTAGTAGTGGCCCACGCTTTCGTCCGAGCTGGTGTCGCCCTTCCACTGCCAACGGCCGTCCGGGGTCCGATGCCATTCCCCGCTGCCCGGCGGCCCTTCCTCGACTGATTGGATGGATCGGGCGTAGAAGCCGGGGATGCCGGTGATCGCTTCCAGGCGCATAAGGGCTTCCAGCGCGCGACGGGCCTTGCGACGCGCGTCCTGATCGCCTGTGGCCGCGTAGCGATAAGCTTGCGCGCCCAGATAGATCGCCGTCCACAGTCCGTCGTTGTCGCTGGAGACTTTTTTGTTGGAGGCGAGGTCGCCGGGAGCGAGCAGTGCCGACGAGGCCACCAAGCCGTGCCGCACGTGCCGCGCCTCGATCCGGCGGTCGAAAAGCGCCGCCTTTTCTCCCAAGGACATGGGCCGCCACTCGATGCGGGAAACCCCCGTCTCGGTTCGGATCCAGCAGCGGAGCCGATCCTTGGTCTCCTCCAGGAAGATGTTTTGCACATGGTTGTCCGGCAGCCAGCGGCGTCCGTAGAAATACCGCCAACGGTCCCATCGGTCTTGCCGGGAGGGATCGAACCGGGCCGCGCCGAGGGCTCCGCCCAGCCACACCGCGCCGCCTTGTTCCCGAGCGAAAACCCGCAGCCCCGCCACGGGGCCCTGTTCGGGGCCCGCCCACGGCGCGCCGTGGGCTTGCGCGCGAGCCGGTTCGGGCACGGCCGGGTCGCTCAGAGCGTAGCGCGCGACGAACGCCTGGCAGCGGGTCAGGTCCGCCCCGCGGCACGCCGCCGGTCCCAAGAGGGCCGCGAAAGCCAGCGGCGCCCAAAGCCGCGCCCCCCGCCCCGGCTTCCGCGCCTTTCGCCGCGCGGGGTTTTCCTCGTTCGCGGTTCGCTTTTGCATCGGCTTCTCCTTGTCGTTTTGTTCCCTCGCCTTGTCGACTCAGGCAAACCTGTCGTCCGCCTTCCGCTTCCCGACCGTTTTCCGCAGTGGCTCGAGCCATCCGGTTCGGACATCGTCCGGAGCGTCAAACTCCGGCACGTACGGCTTGATGTCCAGAAGGGGCGCGCCGTCCAGAATGTCCACGTTGCGCACGCGCAGGACGCCGCCCTCCACGGCGTCCAAGCGCACCACGGAAAGCCCGATGGGATTCGGCCGGCGGGGGGCGCGCGTGGCAAAGACTCCGCGCAGCTCCGAGTCCATGAACGGCGTGACCTGCAGGTCGAACCCCCGGCTGCGGTGAAACCGGTAGATCAGGATCACGTGGGAGAATCCCTCCAAGTCTTTTAGCCCCTCGCGATATTCCTCGAACACCTCGACCGCGCCTTTGACGCCGGCCGCTCCCGCCGGCTGGATCGGCATCCCTTCCGGCCTGGTGAACGGCGTGCGGATCACCCCGATCTGGCGGAATTCAATTTTCATTATGCAAACAGGCGTCTTTCTAACAGCCGCCGCCTTCCGGGACAAGAGCCTCGGCGGCTGCGAACCGGATGGCGGCATGCTGAAGCCGGCGACCGGCAAGCGGGGCTTGACGGCGGTCAGGGCGCTTCTTCAGGGACCGGTTCGGCGTGGAGGCGGATAGCAGGGGGGCCTTTAAGCCAGCCCAGGGAGGCAAGGAACCGATCCGTTTCCAGGAGCGTTTGTCGGTAGCACGCCTGGTCCCGGCGCAAATTGAAAAAGCCGTGTGTTTTGTCCTTGTAGAGGCGCAGCTCGCAACGGCCTCCGCGCTGTTCAATCAATTTCTTGAACTTCTCGGCGGCGGCGACCGGAACGAGCCGGTCTTTCGTTCCCAGGAAGAAGATCGTCGGGGGCGGATTTTCTCCGATGTTGTGAAGGGGCGAGATGTCTTTCCAATAAGCCTTGACCCGCTCATAGCCGTAGCCCTCGGGCCCGTTGTCGATGACTGGATTGAACAGAACCAAGGCGTCGGGTCGGCAGCTTGTCGAAAGGTCGTCTCTTGGATCGTTGAACTTTTTTACGAAAGCCGTTGCGGCGGCCAGGTGGCCGCCTGCGGAGCCGCCGCCTGCGGCAAGCCGGTTCGGGTCCGCCCCCAAGTCGGCGGCGCGCTTGCGGATCCAGCGCACGGCCGACTTGGCGTCCATGACCGCTTCGCGCGGAGAAGTCCCGTGGCGGTTTCGAACGCGGTACTCAGCGGCAAAGGCCGCCATGCCTCGGGAAGCGAGATAGCGACAGTGCGGATAAAACTGATCCGGCGAGCCTCCCACCCAGCCGCCGCCGAAGAAAAAGACGATCGCGGGGCGCTTGTCTCCGGCGCGCCACCCCGAAGGAAAGAAGGCGTGAAGCCTCAGTTCCGCGCCGTCGATTTTCCTATAGACAAAGCTTTTATCCGGCGAAGGGAGCGGCGCGGCGGAAGCGGCCGCGACCCGGCCTGCGCTGAGGAGGAAAAGGGCGGCGACGAGCGTTTGGGCGATCATGTTTTTCTCCTTTTTGCGTTTTTCCCAGCGTTTGTCCCCGGTTCGCACCGGGGCCGGGGTCATTTTGCCTCGCCTCCACGAGCGAGCTCCAGGGCAGAGGGAAGACGAAGCCTCTGTCGGGCTCCTCGCCTCGGCAAAAACGCCCCCGCTCTTCCTTGAAAGGAAGCCCGACTCGGAGACGCGCCGGGCGAGCGGGGGGGGCAAAAAGCCCGGCGCGGCTCGGATCGGCTCAAGCCTGAGGCAGGACGGGCTTGCGCTGGGCTAGTTCGCGGTCGATCATGAACAAGCCGTTGGGCAAATCCTGGACCAGATTCAGTTTGGCCGCCACCTCGCTTGTGGAGGCTTCTTCCTCGACCTGTTCGCTGATAAACCACTGGAGGAAGATCATTGTGGCGCGGTCGTTGTGCTGTTCCGCCAGCGCGGCCAGCTCGTTGATGCGGGAAGTGATGTATTGCTCGTGTTTCAGGGCGGCTTCGAAGGCCGCCTTGGGACTTTCCCAATCGGCCGGAGGCGCGTCCACCGCGGCAAGGCGCACCCGGCCTCCGCGCCCGTTGAGGAAGGCGTAGAACTTCCTGGCGTGGGCCAGCTCCTCGATCGCCTGCGCTTCCATCCAGCCGGCGAACCCCTTGAGGGCCTTGTGTTCGAAATAGGCCGCCATCGAGAAATAGAGGTAGGC
>JAGHDA010000185.1 GCA_021160185.1 Verrucomicrobiota bacterium | reverse complement strand
GCCCCAAGCTCACCCCCACCTATCCGGAGCTGACCTGCCACAGCCTGGAAGACCTGGACATCCTGGACAGCCGCCCGAAGACCCGCTACCGCGTGGACGCGGAAACCCGCCGCCTTTACCGGGAAGAAATCATTCCTTACTGGCGCGGGCGCACCATACGGGAGCAAATTTTCAAAAAGATGTCGCCGGAATGGCTCGACGCTTACCGCGCCGGAATCTTCACCGAATTCATGGAGCAACGCGCGCCGGGGCACACGGCGCTGGACGGCAAGATCTACGGAGCGGGATTGCTCGACTTCAAGGAACGGATCCGGCGGTCGCGGGCGAGACTGGACTCTGACGATCCGGAACTGGAGCGCAAGCGCGAGGCGCTCCAATCCTTCGAGATCGCCTGCGACGCCCTCATCCTCCTGGCCCGGCGGCACGCCGAGCGCGCCCGGGAACTGGCCGCCCAAGAGACCCGCCCCGAGCGGCGGGCCGAGCTGGAGCAAATCGCCGAAATATGCGAGCGGGTTCCGGCCCATGCGCCCCGCACCTTTCGCGAGGCAATTCAGCACTACTGGTTCTGCCACATCGGGGTGATCACCGAACTCAACGGGTGGGACTCTTTCAACCCGGGCCATCTGGACCAGCACCTGCTGCCCTTTTACCGACGCGAGATCGAGGCGGGCGCGCTCACGCCTGAAGCGGCGCGGGAACTGATCGAGTGTCTCCTGATCAAGTTCAACAACCACCTCGCCCCGCCGAAAGTAGGGGTGACTGCGGCGGAAAGCGGCACCTACGGCGATTTCGCCAACATCAACCTCGGCGGCCTTACGTCCGATGGCCGGGACGGCTCGAATGAGCTCTCCCACATGATCCTGGATGCCATCGAGGATCTGCATCTGATCCAACCGGGCAACAACCTGCAGCTCTCGCGCAAGACGCCCGACGCGCTGCTCAAGCGAGCCCTGCGGGTAATCCGCCGCGGCTACGGCTACCCGAGCCTCTTCAACGCCGACACGGTGGAGGCGGAGCTTGTCCGCCAAGGCAAAAGCCCGCAGGACGCCCGCGAAGGCGGCTGCAGCGGCTGCGTCGAGGCCGGGGCCTTCGGCAAGGAAGCCTACATCCTGACCGGCTACTTCAATCTGCCGAAGATCCTGGAGATCACTCTCCACAACGGCCTCGACCCGATGAGCGGCAAGCGGATCGGGCTGCAAACCGGAGCGCCGGAGACGTTCAGGACATTCGACCAGCTCTTCGAAGCCTATGCGCGCCAAGTCCGTCACTTCCTCGAAATCAAGCTGCGCGGCAACCAGGTCATCGAGCAGCTCTACGCCGAGCAGATGCCCGCTCCGTTCCTGAGCGTATTGATCAGCGACTGCATCGAAAAAGCGCGCGACTACAACGCAGGCGGCGCGCGGTACGACACCAGCTACATCCAATTCGTCGGGATCGGCAGCGTCACGGACAGCTTGAGCGCCCTCCGGCAGGTTTGCTTCGACGGCGCGCCGGCGCCGCGGGAACCCGGCGGCGCGGCGGAAACGCGCGCGGAGCCCCGCAGCCGGCCGACCGGGAGCGGCGCCGCGCGAAGCGCCCTCCTTCAAGCCGCGCCCCGGACGAAGGCCGGACCCCGCCGCTTGCCTTTGGCCGAGCTGGTCGCCGCGCTGGATCACGACTTCGAGGGCGAAGAGGCCCTGCGTCAGTACCTGTGGAATCGCACGCGGAAATACGGCAACGACGACGATTACGCGGACGAACTGATGCGCCGGGTGTTCGAGCTTTGCTTCGAAATCATCGAGGGACGGCCCAATTGGCGCGGCGGGCAATATCATATCCAGATGCTGCCCACCACCTGCCATATCTACTTCGGCAGCGTCACCGGCGCCATGCCGGACGGACGGAAGGCGCGCCGGCCTTTTTCCGAAGGCATTTCCCCCGTCCAGGGCGCGGATCGCAACGGCCCCACGGCGGTCTTTCGCAGCGCGGCCAAGATGGACCATTCGCGCACAGGCGGCACGCTGCTGAACATGAAACTGAGTCCGGCTCTGGTGAACGACGAGGAAGGGCTCGAGAAATGGGCGCGTCTGGTGCGGGCCTATTTCCGGCTGGGCGGCCACCACGTCCAGTTCAACGTGGTGCGGGCCGAGACGCTCCGCCGGGCCCAGGCGCGGCCGGAGGAATACCGGGACCTGATTGTCCGGGTCGCGGGCTACAGCGATTACTTCTGCGATCTTTCCAAGGACCTGCAGGAAGAGATCATCGCGCGCACCGAACACGAAGCCTTCTGATCCCGCCGCACGGTCCGCGGCCCCGACCGCTCACGCCAGCGGCCCCAGTCGCAACAGTTGCGTCACCGGACGCTGCTCGCGCCGGGACGCCTCCAGATCGACGCGGAACTCGGCGACCCAATCGTTGATCCCCTCCGGATCCACGAGCATCTGCTGAACCACCCACTCCCGCACTTCCTCCGAAGGCCGGACATAGGTGTGTTTGCGACTTCGAGCCTCCGGATCCAGGAGAAGCCGCTCCCGTTCGGCGAGGTAATGCTCCATCCGTTCCCGCAGGAGCTCAGGGGTCCAAGGCGTTCCCTCGCCGCTCTCACGAAGATCCAGCGCCTGGAGGGCTTCCTCGAACCGGCTCCGGGCCAGGGAGCGAAGGAACTCAAAGATGCGGTTGCGGACGAGCGCTTCGAAGACCTCGCGGTTCTTGGTCACATCGCCTGCGGTTTCCTCGAACACCGGAACGCGGGCCTGAGCCCGCGCCCGAGCGTCGCGAGGCAGATACCGCGGATCGCGCATCCGCTCCCATTCCTCGAGCAGGCTGGAATCGACCTGCCGGATCATGAGTCGGAAATAAAGCTCCATTTCCCGCGCCTCGGGCGTTTTGGCCGTGTCGGGAACCGTTTGGCAGAGGACCTTGTGAACGCTGTTCAAGTGGCGGAGCAAAAGCCCTTCCACGCGCTGTAGATTGTAATCCCGGACATAATCCTCGAACGACCGGAGGTTTTCGTACATCTCGCGGGCGATCGACTTGGGACGGATGTTTTCCTGCCCCACCCAAGGGTGGCGCTCGGCGAAGGCGTTGAACGTGCTGTAAATGAAGTCCCGCAGCGGCTTGGGATGCTCCAGCTTGTCCAGCTCCTGCACCCGCTCCATGTATTCGGCGCCTTGGGCCTTGAGCTCGGCCAAGACCCGGGCTTTGAGTTTCTCGAGCTGGCGGCGGAGGATGTAATCCGGATCCTCGAGAATCGCCTCGACCAGGCTAAGAAGGTTCAAGGCGTAGTCGGGATCTTGAGCGTCGAGCAGAGGGATCGTCTCCAGAAGGTAAAGCGAGAGGGTCTGATCCATCGAGAAATCTTCCTGCAGCTCCACGTTGACGCGGATGTAGCCGCCCTCCTCGGTCCGGGGAACGATCTCGACGATCCCCCGGTCCAGAAGCGAGCGGAAGAGCTGCCAGGCGCGGCGGAAATGACGCTTCTTGGCCGAAGGCGCGTCGTGGCAGCGGCGGATGATCTGGCGCATCGCCTCGCAACCGTTCCCCTTGCGGCTGAGCGTGTGCAAGAGCATGCCGTGGGTGATCTGGAACTGAGAAGCAAGCCGCTCAGGAGGGGCGTGAACCAAACGCTCGAAGGTCTTCCGATCCCAATTGATGAAGCCCCGCTTCGGCGGGCGGCGTTTGACGAACTTTTTGCCCGTGGCTGCGGCTTTTTTCTGGAGCTGGAGGTTCTCGATGACGTGTTCAGGCGCCTGCACAACCACCCAACCCTTTTCATCAAAGCCTTTCCTTCCCGCGCGGCCGCTAATCTGGTGGAAATCCCGCGCCGAAAGAATCCGCGTCTTGTGTCCGTCGTACTTGCAAAGGCGGGTGAACAGGACGGTGCGGATCGGGATGTTTACGCCCACGCCGAGCGTGTCGGTGCCGCAGATGATTTTGAGCAGGCCGCGTTGGGCGAGCTGCTCGGTCAACACGCGGTAGCGGGGCAAAAGCCCGGCGTGATGAAGTCCGACCCCGTGCTTGAGCCAGGCCCGCAGCTTCGGACCGTAGGGGGTGTCGAAGCGAGACTCGCCCAGCGTCTCGGCGAGGGCCTGTTTCTCCTCCCGCGAACAACAGTTGATGCTCGTGAAATTCTGGGCGTTCTCGGCCGCTTCCACCTGGGTGAAATGCACCACGTAAACCGGCGCCTTGTCTTCCTCGACCAGGCGGCTCACTGTTTGCGCCAGGGGCGTCTCGACGTATTCGTACTCGAGCGGCACCGGCCGTTCCTCGGAGCGAACCGCAGCCGTGGGCCTTCCGTTGAGGCGGGTCAGCTCCTCCTCGAAAAACCGGGTGTCGCCCAGCGTGGCCGACATAAGCAGAAAGCGCGCCCGCGGCAACGCAAGCAAGGGAACCTGCCAGGCCCAACCGCGCTCCGGATCGGCGTACCAGTGGAACTCGTCCATGATCACCTCGCGGACGGGAGCGTTCTCGCCTTCGCGCAAGGCGATGTTGGCCAGGATTTCCGCCGTGCAGCAAAGGATGGGCGCGTCCCGGTTGACCGTGGCGTCGCCGGTGCTCAACCCCACGTTGTCCGGCCCGAACTCCCGGCACAGGTTCATCCACTTCTCGTTGACCAGCGCCTTGACGGGACAGGTGTAGACCGACCGCCGCCCCTGAGCCAACGACTTGAAGTGGAGCGCCGCAGCGACCAGCGACTTGCCCGATCCGGTGGGCGTGTTAAGGATGACGTTCTTTTCCTCGAACAGCTCGAGCACAGCCGCTTCCTGGGAAGGATACAGCTCCAGCCCCACGCGCTCGATGTATTCAAGGAACCGCCCCAAAAGCGTCTCGTTGGACAGATCCTCGTCGCGCGGCAAAAAGTCGTACAGCGTCGCTCGCATGCGCCGGAAAGGTAGCCGGAGCGGCGGCGGATGAGAAGCGCCGGAGCCCACGACGCGAGATTGTGCCTGACGAAGCGGAACGCGTCCCCTATCTTGCCCCTCGAATGGTAGAGTTGACGGAACCGAAAGCGATCTTTACGCACGAGAGCGATTTGGACGGATTCGTAGCGGGTCTCCTGCTCCAGCGGCTGGCTGAAAAGCTGTACGAGAAGGAAATTCCTCTTTACGCCTATCCGGTGCACGCGTGGCGTCAACGGCGGCACGAAGAGCCAACGGCGTGGGTGTGCGACCTGGCGGTCAACCCCACCGTGGATCGCCCCGGATGGACGCTGATCGACCATCATCCCCTGCAGCACATCCCTGCGCAGGCCACGCTGATCCACAGCCCGCACAAATCCAGCAGCGCCCTGGCGTACGAACTTTGCGAAGAACACGGCCTGAGCGACGAACGCCTCGCCCGGTTGGCGCGGCTCGCCAACGTGGCCGATCTTTTCCTGATCGAAGATCCCGATTTCCCCGAAGCCAGCGACTACGCCAACCTCATCAAAACCTACCAGTTCTGGAGCCTCTACCGTCTCCTGGATGGCAAGCTCGATCGGCTCCTGGACCATCCGCTGCTGGAAGTCATGGCGGTCAAACGCCGCGTAGAAGATCCCATCGGCTACGCCTGGAGCCGCGCTTCCATGCAGCCCATCACGCCCCAGGTCGGCTACGTGGAAACCCTCGTCGGCAACCCCAACCTGATCCTTCACCGGCTCCTGGAAGATCCTCAAACGCCCTATGAAGTTCTGATCACCCTCGCCCGCAAAGCCTCCGGCGTATGGGTGGCCAGCCTCCGCAGCCGCAACGGCCAGGCGATTCGCGCGGCCGAACTGCTCCAAGGCGGCGGCCATCCCAACGCCGCCGCGGCCGCCTTGCCCCGATCCATCCGCCGTCTGCCCGAGGCCATCGCTTATCTGAAAAAAGTCCTCGCCGTCTCCCCGCCGCCGGCGGCGGCAAAACACTCCCTTGCCGACCTGTTCGAGGCTTGGGACCAAAAAGAAGGCGCGGCGGGAAAATAAAACGCCGCGGCCCCAAGGCGGATTAGGACCGCGACAAAAAGGAACGCGGCCATCCTGGCCGCCGCGTACCGCGGGCGAAGACGACCACGCTCCTTCGCTTGCGGCTGAGCCGCCAGAAACCGCGACAAAAAGGAGCGCGGCCATCCCGGCCGCGGCACATCGCGGGCGAAGACGTCCACGCTCCTTCGCTTGCGGCTG
>JAGHDA010000413.1 GCA_021160185.1 Verrucomicrobiota bacterium | reverse complement strand
GGCCACTTGGCTGTACGCCTATTTCATCAGCGACCGAGCCTTTGTTCATGCCCCCGGCGCGCCGATCTTCTTCGGCGCGGGGCTGCACGTGGCGGCGTTGCTTCTGGCCGGGCGCGCGCTGCGGGGCGGAAGCGGCGCGCCTTCAGAGCGCGGGGAGTGAAAGCGGGAGCTTCGCTGTTCCAGAGGAGTCCTCGCCGCGTTGAAGCTTATTCTCCTTCCTCCGGGACGCTGTCGATGACGCGATCGTCGTAGGTCGCCGCGATGCGAGTCCCGGGAGGGGCCGTCAAAAATTCCTGTTGGTTCCAACGTCCTTCCAGCCAGTGTTCCAGGAGCCCTAGATCGCCGGGCAACGTTTCAAACCGCCATCCTTCGCGCTCGCAGATCGCCCGGACTTCTTTTTCCATGCCCAGGGGGCGGAGAAAATCGAAATCGATCCATACGCCGCGCTGGTAGCCGGCCCGCCAGGCGTTTGTCTCTTCCAGGAGGATTTGGGCGCGTTCAGGGCCGTACTTGCGGACCCAACCCTCGTAGGCCTCGGCGAATCCGTAGGCGGCGAAGGCCGGGAGCGAGGCGCTTTCCGGCGCTTGCGCGCGCCGGCGCGCGCGCTTTCGGCCGTCCAGCCACCCGGCGCTGTAAAAGTAGGTTCCGGGCGCTTGGGCTAGCTCCGCCGCGCGGCGCGCGCGCGAACCGAGGAGAAGGCCGATGCAATCGTGGGCGCGCGGGATGACCACTTTGTGGCGGCGGGTCCGCAAGCCGTCCGCGATTTGACCGCACAGCCCGTAGCCCAAGAGCACCGCGTCGTAACGATTCGCCGGCGTCGCGTCAAGGGCCTGCTGGATCGTCTTGCGTCCCCCCTTGGGCTCGTTGTGAGCGGCCATGTCGAGGAACTGCAGATCAATCACGTTGGCCGAGCGGGCGGCCAGGTGACAAACCTCCCGGCAAATCGCCTCGCAGGCGATGACGCGCAGATACATCGGCCTTTGCTCTTACCGCCCGCCGCCGGAACGGTTCACGCGAAACACCCAGCGGATGGCCCTTGCCACGATGCGGCGGTAGTTGGGGTTCTCGTAGGCGAAATGGTCGTGGCCGTGTTGGATGCACACCGTCTTGCGGCCTTGCCACTGGTTGACCCACGCCAGTATGGGCGAGCTGCCCGGCGTTTCCGTGGTCAGGAGCGGATGGACGGAAGGAGAGAGCTCGAGCTTCCCGTAGATTTCGTCGTGGATCGTGAAATCTTTCATGCCGCGCGTCACAGGATGCCGGGGGTCGGCGATATGATCGCGCACGTCGACGCCGTGTTGGTAGGTGGAGGCGGGGATTGTCTTGCCGTTTTCCTTCCGCGGCTTGAGGTTGTAGCGCCCTCCTGCCACGGCGAAGAACTCCGGCCAATCCTGATAATCCGCCAGGGCGTGGTGCAGGACCACTAATCCTTTGCCTTCTTTGAGGCAGCTTAGGAAATCCTCTTTGGCTTGAGAGGAGACTTTTTGCCACAGGTCGTAAAGGACCAGCACGTCCCAGGCGTCGCGCTTGTCGGGCCGCCACCATTGTTGTGCCTCCGGCTGGGTCGCGTGGCGGAGCCGCACCCCGCGCATGCTTTGGAAGATGTTCAGGAAGGCGTTTGTTTCGAAAGGGTGTCCTCCGGTGACCAGCAAGACTCGGATCGATCGCCGCGGCTCGGCGCGTCGGGCTTGCCGATTCGCCGCGCCGTGCGCGTTCAGATTCCAAGCCAACGCGCCCGCCGCAAGGCAGACGCCCAGAATTCTGCGGTTTTTCATTTGCATCATTCAGGCCCTCCGAAAAGGAACGCTTACCGCCCGGGAAGCTTTGGCGCAAGGCATTTCAGCCGGATCCGGAGGCAATTCGCTTAGCCGGCTGTTGAAAATGGGGAATGTTGCGCGCGGCCGCCGTTCTGATGATTTGAATTTCGTCCGATTGCGCGGGATCGGGCGCAAAAGTTTGCTTCTTCACATTCCCCGTAGGCTGGATTTGATGGCTCGCATCGGCTCTTGAACGCCCGCTCGATCGGCAAGCGGCCTTTCCTGTATCCGCCAAGGCGACGGGCGGATCGGGACCGGGAAAAACCAAACGGCCGCTTGCCTGCTGATCGGCGTCCCGCCCGCCGCCTTGCCTCGGCCGGTTGCGGGAGGGGGAGGGCGGCTACGAGGCGACGGGTTGCCCCCGGCTCTTGGCCCATTCCATGATCGCCATGAATTTCGGGGAATTTTCCGGCGGTTCGTCGGAGAACTGCAGGAGGCCCCAACAGCCCCACTTGCTCCATCGGCTCACCGAGGAGAAGTGGCAGAGGAGGTCGCCGCCCGCCTCGGTCCACGCCTTCAGATAGCGCGCGTAGATTCGTCCCATTCGAGGATGCTTGTTGGCTTCCATAAGCAGGCGCACGAGGCGCTCGTTGTTTTCCGCGCCGCCGTGGGCGGCCAGGTGTTGCCCCGCTTCGTAGGCGACCAGGAGCAAGCCGCGCCGGTCGGCCGGCTTCTTCTGTTCCCGGATCCACGCGATCGCTTGGGGCAAGGAAACGTTTTCCACGTGGTCCAAGACGCGGTCTACGGACCAACCGGCTGCTTCCTCGGCTGTGGGGCGGCTGCGGGGCGAAAGGTTGAAGCTGATGTAGGGAGCGATAGCAAGGGCGTCCGCGCCGCGCCAGGCGTCCTGGAAATCGAGGATCTGTTTGGAAACGTACGGATTGGCGGCTTGGGAGGGAAGGACGCGCGCGAGCCGCTCCCGCCCGTCGAAGACCTCTTCCCAGACGCGGAAGATCTGCAGGGAGCGGTGCGCAGTATAGCGCCAGGCCGCTTCCCACGGTTTTTCGGCGAAGCCCAGCTTGCGGCCTTGCTCAGCGGCGTAGCGATGTTGGGGAAAGATGCTGTTCCACACTTCGTTGGAGTACTCGACCCAGACGCGCAGCTTGGGGTCGAGCAGCTTGCGCGCGGTCTCCGCGAAGCGTCGCACGAAGTTGTCGTCGGCCATGTGGGGCATGCAGAACCAGGGTTCGGCGCCGAGTCGGTTGCACAGATCGATCATCAGTTCCAGCGGCGCGCCTTTTCGGGAGAAGGTCGCGTCTTGAGGAACGGGCCGGTCGGCCCAACGGGCGAGGCGCGAGCCGTTGGTTTTCATCCAGTCCATGAAGCGGAGGCAGGCCATTCCGCGCCAACGGTCAAGGAAAGCCGGATGCCAGGGGCCGGTCTTTCGGGGGATCTCGAATCCGGGCGGGAGGAAACGGATGTTTCGGATGTAATCGGCCGGGTCGGTCTGCCGAATCATGAGGAAGACAGCGCCCTTGGCCGGATCGACCTGGACCACGGCCCGTCCGGGGAGGCTCTCGAGAAGGCGCCCGGCGCCGCCGAAGTCGATTTGGCCTTTGCCTTCGTAGAGCGCGAGGTATTTGCCACCGGGGTAGTGTCCTCCCTTGATAGTGCGCATCAGCGTTTCAGCCCAGCAATCCGGCGCCAAGCGCTTGACCCAGCCTCGGTCGTCCAGATCCAATTCCGGCCCCTTGCCCCAGCCGGCGCCTTTGCGCTGGCTGATCCACGGCCGGGAGGTGCGGAAAGCGTCCACAAAGGGCAGCTCGGTGTTCCAATCGGTCAGGCCGGCCAGGTTCATCCCCAACCGCGCCTTGGGCGGAGACGCTTCCGGAGCGGCGAGAGTTCGGAGACACGAAGGCGCCGCAGCCGCCGCCAGGACGCCGCCGCCGGCCCGCTGCAAAAACATTCTGCGGTTCATCGTTGTTTCTCC
>JAGHDA010000028.1 GCA_021160185.1 Verrucomicrobiota bacterium | reverse complement strand
GGGGTCAGGTAATACGCCGGATCGCTCATGTCCGCGTAGAACCCAAACCGCTCCCCCGGATCGGGAATCTTCTTCGACCAACTGGTCACGTGGAAATGAGTGTCCAGGATGCCCGGTGTCGCCACCGCGCCCTGCAGGTCCAGGAAATCTACGTCCTCGAGCAGGGCCGGCGCCACCCCGTTGGCGCGCCACCAGGCCAGCAGTTCCGTCGGGCCGGGCATGGCGGGAGGCGGAGGGTGTTCTTTGCTGGTCAATTCCGGGTACGAGGCGGCGGGACGCGCCCCGTTGCCGCTGCCGGGAGGGGTGTCGTCCAACGGCGGATAGACCGCCGCGATCCGCCCGTCCCCCGGGTTGATCAGCAGGGCATGCAGGACGTAGAGCCGATACCGGTCCGCGGTGGAATCCGCGGCCAAGGCCTTCCCCGGGTGCACCGTGAGGAAGTAGCCGTTGTAGAGACAGCGGATCCTGCCCGAAACCAACGTGCCGTCGTTCTCGAAGCGAACTCGGTAGAACCCCGCGCGTTGGCCGGCGGCGGGCGTGTCCTCGAACCGCAGCGGCGCCGGGGCCACCGCCGGATGCCCCACGACCCGCTCCTCCCAGTCCGCGGCGGGCAACCGCGCCGCGCCTTCCAACACCGCCCGGCCCGGACCCGGAGGCGTCGTCACTTCTATCACGGGCTTTTTCTCCCGCCAGTAGATTTGGCGAAACACAACGTCCGGCGGATCGTCCACTGCAGTCGGCAAGGCCCTGGGCGGTCCAGCCGCGGCGCCGGTCCAGCCGCCCAGCGCCGCCAAGAACAAAGCCCCCACGGGCCAGGCGCGGGAGCGCCGGCCTCGGTTAATTCCGACACGAACCGGGTTCCGCGCCCGTGGCGCCGCCTGCCGGGACGGAGCGTCGTTCCCGGCCGACCGGTTTCCTTGAGGGACGAGAGCGTGGAAGGCGGAGTCTGAAGACTGCCGGTCTTCGAGCCGGGCAACGGAAGAGCAGGATCTCATAACAGCATGATTCCTTTCCCTGATGCCGCCGGATCCGATCCTCCTCCGCGTTAAGACGACGTCTCCCTCTCGGCAATGTGGTTTCCCCGGCGCTCCATCGCCATTCGACTCGGCTGGACAGTCGAGCGGTTCATCAGGATTTCGGATCAGGTTATGCCCGGGAAAGCGCGGTTGTCAACCCGATTCTCACGCGGTTCGGGAGAGGCACGGCTGGTTGATCTGGTTTTGGGCAGGGGCGAGGCAGCCGCGAGGTCTGGGCTGAAAGCCTCACTCCTCGCGGCGGACCGTGAGCGCGAAGGCGATTTCGCGCCGGCGCAGGCGGTCATCTGCGTGATGACGTTGATGGCCGTCGCCAGTTATGTGTTTCTGGTCGGCAAGATAAAGCGGATCGAGGTAGGCATGTGAATGTGCAAATCCAAACGCGCCGCTGCGCTGGCGGGCTGCGTTGAATATACTTGCGGCGCGCGTTGTCCTTCCGCAAGACTTGATGTTCAACAGAAAACCAGCCACGAACCATGCGAAAGAACAGGCTTATCGCGAGTTTCCAGCTCCCATTGCTCACGCCCCTTCTTGCCGGCATCCTGGGCCTTGGCTGGCCGGTGTCGGCCGCGGCAAACCCGGCTAGGAATCGGAATGAAGTGCTCGTCGTTCCGACGTTCCACTGCCTGAGCCTTTATTGGTCCCCTGCGGGTGGCGGCCCGCAACGCAAGGTGTCCGTCAAGTTTCGCGAGACCGGACAGGCGCAATGGCGTGAGGGATTACCACTGCGCTATCATCCGATCAAAAGCCCGGAATGCAAAGCCGACTACCGCGGCACTCTGGTGAATCTGACTCCGGGCACAACCTACGAAATTGTGCTGGCCTTGGACGGGACGAACGAACGCGCCGAATGCAAGGCCGCCACCTGGAACGAGACATTCCCCGTGCAATCCACGATCAGGGTGTCAGACCGCAACACCACACTGGCCGTGACCCGATCGGGCAAGCCCGGCGCTTACGTGCTTTACGACGGCGCCGGTTGCACGATTGACACCGGCAACCGGGAAGACGTCGGAATCGCCGTTCGCGCGAGCTATGTCATCCTGCGGGGATTCACGATCCGGCATGTCCGGGAGCACGGGATCCGGATCTTCAGCGGCCACCATATCGTCATCGAGAATTGCGACATCAGCCAATGGGGCAGCGAGGACGAGAACGGTTTTGGCAAGAACTGCCAGGCGTGCGTCTTCAGCAACAACCGCGACCTCCACGCCGTGGTCATCCAGCGCTGCAAATTCCATCACCCCGCGTGGGACTCCAACAGTTGGGCTGAGAAACACGGCAAATCCACTCACCCGGCCGGGCCGCAGACAGTGGTCTTCTGGGAATCGGAAGGCAACCACGTGTTTCGCTACAACGAATGCTGGTCGGACAAGGATCATTACTACAACGACATCATGGGCGCCGGATACAACGGCAGCTATCGCGGGTTCCCCGGCGCCGACAGCGACATCTACTGCAACTACCTGGCCAACGCCTGGGATGACGGCATCGAGGCCGAAGGCGGCGTGCAAAACGTTCGCATCTGGAACAACTACATCGAGCGCGTGCTGATTCCCATCGCGAACGCGGCGGTCTCCATCGGCCCCCTCTACGTCTGGCGCAACGTCTCAGGCGCGAGTTGCAGCCCGCCGGGCAGCAGTTGGAACATGACGCACGGGCCGTTTATGAAGATGGGTTACGCCGGGGGCGAGCATTGGATGACGGGGCACATGTATGTCTTCAACAACACGATCTTCCAGGTGAACAACAACGGCGCCGGCGGATTGGGCGGCGGCAGCCGGATCATCAAACACTGCATCACGCGGAACAACATCCTGCATGTGCGGTCGGAGGATCGTTACAGCATTGCGGTGCATCGGAACCATACCGACAACGATTTCGACTACGATCTGGTCTCGGGCGCCTTCCCGCAGGGCCACGAGCGGCATGGAATCAAAGGCATCCCGCGGTATGCGGCGGGCGCAGGGTTCGATCCCCGGACGCGGACCGGCATGTTTCAGTTGGCCCCCGGCAGCAAAGGCGTCGACGCCGCGGCAGTCATCCCGAATTTCTGTGAGCCGATTAACGGAAATCCGCCGGACTGCGGCGCGCACGAACGCGGATCGGGCCGCATGCAGTTTGGCGTGCAGGCCCGGTTCATTCCGTCCACCCGGCGCAAGCCGGCCGGGAAGAACCGGCCGTGGCAAAAGTAAGCGACCCTGGGACGGCCTGTTTTCCGGAAAAGGTTGTGGGCCTCGTCTCAGCCGCAAGATGCCGTTGAGCGAATCGCGGATTGCGCCTGCCACGCCGGCATCGGGCTGTCCGCCCCCTGCCTCAACGAGCCATAGACAAACGGGAGATCGGTCGAATCCGCGGATGAGCAGCTGAGAACTCGCCGAATCAATCACGTCGTCCGGCGGGCGCCGCGCCTTCGAAAACGATGGTCCAAAACGATTCGGTCGAGTCGTGCTGACCGCTCTCCGAATGCGTCCGAAATGTCACACCGGTGATTTTGGAAGCTTCGATGAGCAGCAGCTTGAGCGCGTCGTGGCAGTAGGCTGCGTGTGTCTTGTCCGTCAATCCCTCGATCACGTAAGTCGCGTTCGGGCTGTTGCCTACGCCGGTCGGCGGGGCGGTCAATCGTTGCTTGCCTTACCGGGCCTTCTTCCCTTTGCCCATTTTCCCGGCTCGCTTCTTCTTGCTCGTGTAGCTGATGACCGGCCGGCGCATCTTCGAGTCGGGCGTTCGAAACACGTAAGGCTCCCAAAGCGCGCGGGCCTTTTCCCATTCCTCCAGCGTCCGGGTCGGATACCACGCCGGCCAGCCGTATCGATTGAAATCGTAATCCTGCGCGTGGGCCTGGACCCACTGGGCGACGGTGGGTGTCGGACACGAGGCGGGAAACACGTTTCGGGCGCGGAAATCCTCGCTGACGCCTTGGTCGTGGATGACCTCCTTTCACCAGCGATTCAGCTCGGCCAGCAGCTCGGCCTTGACCGCGGCATATTGCGGGTCGTCGGCGACGTTGTGCGCTTCGTGCGGGTCCTTGCGCAGATCATACAGCTCGATCTCCGGCTTGCGCGGCCAGGCGGTCCAAGTTGGGTGTGTGAAGCCTTTGGTTCCGTAACAGGAAAGCTGCGGCCCCTAGTCCTCGATGGTGATCCAGAGAATGTTGGGACGGGGATCCGCCGGCGGTTGGCTGGCGGCGATGGGAGCGGCGCCAAGCAGGACGGCCAGCCGGGCGAGCAGTGCGTTCAAGGCGATGCGTTGCATGGCCGCAGTTGAGCCTCAATCCGGCTGAAAAACGAGCTTTTGGTCCGGCGCAGTGTCGATCCGGCGGGCGCCGGAGCCGATAGCCGCCGGGCATCCGGCGCGTTTTTTTCATCGACAAGCGGTCTCCGGACAGTCAATCTCCCGCCAAAACCTGTTGGAAAGAGAACGTCTTATGAAAGCATCCCTCGCACCGAAGACTGAAGGAGCAAAAAAACTGCGCAAGATCCGCGCCATCACTGCCTTGGCCGCGTTTGCGGTGGCTGTTTCGGCGAACCTTCGTTTGAACGCTGCCGAGTTGCCCGATCCGGACGGCAAACCGGCCGACATGTCGAAGCCGGCCAAGGTGTTTGTCCTGCTGGGCCAGTCGAACATGCTCGGCTTCGGCAAGGTCGGCGGCGCCGACAAGCCGGGCACGCTGGAATATGCGGTTAAACACGAGGGGCTCTATCCGTTCCTGGTGGACCAGCAAGGGAACTGGACCGTGCGCCGGGATGTGCGTTACGTGCGCGTCATGGGCAGCGGCGCCGGGCCGATGCGCGTCTTCTACAACGACTGGTTGACGATTAAGGGCCGGCACATCGGTCCCGAAATCGGGATCGGCCATCACCTGGGCAATTTTCTCAGCGAACCGGTCTTGCTCCTCAAAAGCTGCATCGGCAACCGCAGTCTTGGTTGGGATCTGCTCCCACCTGGCAGCCCGCCGTTCGAGTTCGAGGACAAGGGGAAAGTCTGGCATTACGCCGGTTACAAGGAGTCGCCCTCCCGTTGGGAAAAAGGCACGGAGCCCAAACCGATCGGCTGGTATGCCGGCATGCAATACGACGGCGACGTCGCTCGCGCCAAGAAGGTGCTCGCCGAACTGGAGAAATACTACCCGGGCGCCAAGGGCTACCAGATTGCAGGCTTCTTTTTCTGGCAGGGCGACAAGGACCGTTACGACGCCGGCCACGCCAGCCATTACGAGCAAAACCTCGTGCGCTTCATCAAGCAGTTGCGCAAAGATTTCAACGCGCCGAACGCCAAGTTCGTCTGCGCCACGCTGGGCCAAACGAAGAAAGGCGCCACAGGCAATGAAGGCCTGATTCTCAACGCCCAGCTCGCCGTGGATGGCCGCACTGGCAAGTATCCCGAGTTCAAAGGCAACGTGGCCACTGTTTACAGTTATCCGCTTTGTCACGGCGGCGCCTCCAACAGTCACTACGGCGGCAACGCCAAGACCTTCATGGACGTTGGCCTCGCCATGGGTGAAGCCATGGTGGAGCTGTTGAAGGAAAAATAGGCAAAGGCCTGGCCGCCGGGTCGCTGGCGGCGCGTGCGGGGAGCCGGCCCGAGGCGATCGTTTCGCGTGTTACACACAAATCTCCATAACCAGGCGTCTCCATGTATCCGGCAGAAGAATCCAGTTCTTCTCAAGGTCCCCTCCCGGTTTTTCGCGTCAAAAGGGGTTGACATGTTGCCGCCGACGTGTTAGGCATGCTCCTAAATAGAACATGTCCATCGCCAAACGGAGATTTGGGTAGAATAACAAGTTAAGTGTATATATGGATCGATCCAGGAAAGATAAGCTTCAGTTAATCAATAGGTACCTTTACAGGACCTTGGTAAAGATGTTCACGCCCAAGGTCTCTCGTGACTTCGAGTACCTCAATTTGGCTGCCGGCCTTATCTTGTTTGTGGTGGGCGTTATTGCAGGACCCTATCTAACTTCATGGCTCGGCATCGGCACTTAACAAGGCAATCAAATTCGTTCCGGCCTACGGCCTCCACCGGACGCCCTTGTCAGGGTGCCGTTTATTGCTGGCGTTGGGCCTCAATCACACGGCAGGTTGCTCCATGGCAAGTTCACTAAAAGGCCAAAACACTCTCGGATTGTACGGCCTGATGGCCGGCAACCTAATCGTGTTCTACGCCATGCTGAAGGGGCAGCTACTGCTCGCTGGCGACTGGAGAGCAGCTATCCAGGGTCCAGGCCAAGCCCTCCCTGCGGGCTTGGGCCTAGTTCTTACAGGAATCCTGAATGCACAGCTCTCGGCGGATACCAAGTCGCGAATTGTGTTCCTGCGTTGGAGGAACCCGCTACCGGGATGCGAAGCCTTTACACGATATGCACACTCAGACCCACGTGTCGATCTGATCGCGCTTGAGAACCAATACGGGCCGCTACCCACTGATCCTCGAACACAGAATACGCTCTGGTACAAGCTATACAAGACAGTCGAAATGGAGCCTGCAGTGGTCCAAGCCCATCGTGCTTTCCTGTTCGCGCGAGACTACACCTGTATTGCCCTGATGATGCTTGTAATGTTCGGAGGCGCTGCACTTTTTCAGATTTCATCAGTGAAGGTCGTGCTGCTCTACATTGTTGGCC
>JAGHDA010000238.1 GCA_021160185.1 Verrucomicrobiota bacterium | reverse complement strand
TCGAGTCTCCCGAGGCTTGCGCGGTCCTCTGCCTGGCGCTGAAAAAAACCCGAGGCAAAACGCTGGCCGGCGTGATCGAGACCCTCGGCAAGCGCCGCTGCCTGCGCGCCGAGCCGGAACTGGAGCGGCTCCTGCTCGACGCCGACCCCGCGGTCGCCGCGGCCGCGGCGACCGCGCTGGGCCGGATCGGCGGCCGGGCCGCCGCAGAGACGCTTCTGGCCGCCGCGCGGCAGGGGAGCAAGGCCGACCCACGCGCCCTTAACAACGCCTTGCTGAAGTGCGCGGAACGATTGGCCGGCGCGGGCGATGTTGCGGAGGCGCGCAAGATCTATCGCGGTTTCCGCGCCGAGAAAAATCCGCTCCATCTTCGCCTGGCGGGCTTGCGAGGACTGGTTTTGCTCGGCGGCCCCGAGGCTCGCCGCGCGTGGGTTGGGGCCGTCCGGCGCGGAGCGCCCGAATTGCGGCCGTTGGCCCTCGCCTTGATTGCTGAGACTCGAGATCCCGGAATCCTCCAGGCTGCGGCGCGGCTGTACGGTCGTTTGAGTCCGGAGCTTCAGGAAATTCTCATCCGCGCTCTCGCCCAGGGCGGGCGGCATGAAAGCCTGCCCACGCTCCTGAAAGGCCTTCGCAACCAGGCCGGCAACGTCCGCCTCGCGGCGATGGAGGCCTTGGGCGATCTGGGCGCCGCCGCCGCCGCTGAACCTTTGGCTCAGGCCGCGGCGACGGCCCGGGGCGCCGAACGCCGGGCGGCCTTGGCAAGCCTCGCCCGGCTGAAGGGAGACGGCGTGGACGCGGCCCTGATCCGGCTCCTCGACTCAGGCGCGGCGCCCGTCAAGATCGTGGCGCTTCAGGTCCTGGCCGCGCGCGGAAGCGAGGCGGCCTGCGATCCGGCGTTTGCGTTGGCGCAAAGCTCGAACCGGGACGTGCGGCGGGAAGCGATTCGAGCCTTGGGAGCCCTGACTCCGGCAAACCGCCTCTCTCAGCTTGCCGCCCTCGCCGCCCGTCCGCGGGCCGCCGCCGATCTGCCCGCAATCGAGGAGGCCCTGCGCCGCGCCGTCCGGCGCGCCCCCGCCTCCAGGGCGGCTGCGGCGCTTGTGGAGGCTGCGGACCGCGCCGATCCCCAAGCCAAGCCGGCTCTCCTCGCTCTCCTGCCGTTAACCCCCTCGCCCGAGGCCTTCGAGACCGTCCTCAGCGCCCTGAGTTGGTCCGCCCCCGGCGCTCGGGAAGCCGCAGTCCGCGCCTTGGCCGAGTGGCCCAAGCTCGAGGCGGCCGGGCCCCTCCTGGCCTTGGCGCGGAACACGCAGAACCGCATCGAAAAAGCCCTCGCCCTGCGCGGCTACATCAGGCTGGCGAGGCTCGCGTCCGATCCCGGAAAGATGTATCAACGCGCCATGGAACTGGCCGCCGGACCCGATGAGCGCAAGCTCGTCCTGGCCGGCCTGGCTGACGCCGAAACGCTCCAGGCCTTGGAGTTGGCCGAGTCTCAGCTCCATGATCCGGCCGTGCGCGACGAAGCGGCCCTGGCCGCGGTCAAAATCGCCGATCGCCTCCGAGCCCGCAACGCCCAGCGCGCGCGCAAAACCCTGGATCAGGTCCTGGCCCTCGTCTCGAATCCCGACATCCGCGGCCAGGCTCAGAACGTGATCAACGAAATGGAGAAATATCAGGGCTATATTCTCCTTTGGCAATGCGCCGGCCCTTACCAGCTCAAAGGCAAGGAAAGCCGGGAAGTGTTCGACGCTGCCTTTGCGCCGGAAACCCCCGGCGCGCTTGTGAAATGGCGGCGTCTGACCAAAGGACTCGGCGATTGGGACGTCAACCTCGCAGCGCAGTTCGGCGCCCACGATCACTGCGCCGCTTACCTTCGCACGCGCGTCTGGTCGCCCAAGAGCCAAAAGGCGCGCCTGGAGCTGGGCAGCGACGACGCAGTAAAAGCCTGGCTCAACGGAAAGCTGGTCCACGCGCATTACACGAATCGCGCCCTCGGCCCCGCTCAGGACAAGGCCCTCGTTCAGCTCAAACAGGGTTGGAACGATCTCATGCTCAAGGTGGTGAACCACGGGGGCCCTTGGGGGTTCTGCGCCCGGGTTCGCAACCCGGACGGCTCGGCGGTAAAGGGATTGAAAGTCCAACTGCCCTGAGCAGTCCTGGCCCCCGAGGCGGGCGACGCGCAGGGCTTTTCTCCAGGCGGCCGGGCTGATTACACCGGCCCGGCCGCCGCAGCCGCCGACGGAAAAAGGCGGAGCCCGCTCTCCGCACCCGCCTGCGTGAGAAGGCGGCAGACAGGACGGCCGCGCAGCGGGCGGTCGGCCGTTTCCCCGATCCGCGTCGTTGTCACGGCGGCTAGAGGCTCCTTGCGACTGAAACGAACCCAGGGCGTTGGGAAAGGGGCGCGGGCATCTTGGCCGCGCTTGGGACGCGGGCTGGAAGCCCGCGATCCGTTGGAGCCGCCTCCTTGCCCTTGGCGGCTGCGGGGGAGAGTTTCCTCTCTCTTCATGAGCTTTTCCGCTCCGCGCCTGCGGTCCGAGGCGGGGGGCGTGTTTTCCGCTTGTCTTGAGAGGCGGGGCGGGTGTAAGATGGATCCGGTTCTTTGGGAAGCAGGCGAGAACGTCTATGGGATCGCGGCCGGCGCGGGGAACCCCGTGAGAATCGGGGACGGTTGCGCCACTGTGAGGGGTTACGAGCTTTCATCATGCCACTGGCAAGAGTCCGGGAAGGCGAAAGCAAGGTTTGAAACCCCAAGTCAGGATATCCGGTCGGTCGCGCTCATCAGGTTCCGGCAGGAACCGCTTCTCCGACTAAGAGAAGGATGAGGCCAGTCTCTCGAATCGGTTTTTCGAGTTCAGCGCGCGGCCTTCATTCTCCGAAGCGGCGGAGGGTGGAGGCCTTTTTTTGTCGCGCGGCGGGCCTCGGCGCAGCGGAAGAAGAAACGCAGATGAGGCAAGCGGAGGAAACTGCAATGAAAGCGAATCGGAACGGATGGAGGCTCGGCTGCGCGGCGGCGCTGTGCGCCGGGGCGTTGGCGATGGGCTGCGCGGCGGCGCGCGCCGCCTTTGCGGAGGCGGTGGTCTCGTATCACCCGGGCGAGGGGTATGCGGTGGAGTTTGGGACCGGCGCGGGCTACACCAACGCGACGGCGGCTCTCGGCGCGCCTTCCCGGGTCACGGTGGATCCGGATCCGAATTGGGGCGGCGTGTTTGATGTCACGCCCTTCGCGCCGCCGTACCGGAAGGAACAACTGATCTCCCTCGGCGAAGGGGGCGAGCTGACGCTTCGGTTGGGCGCGCCGGTCAGGGATGATCCCGCGCACCCGTTTGGGATTGATTTCATCGTTTACGGGAGCGCGGGCTTCGTGATCACCAACGGCGACTTTTCCGGCGGCGGGGTGACCGACGGCTCGCTTTTCGGAAACGCGTCCCCGGGATCGACGAAAGTGGAAGTCAGCGAAGACGGCGTCCGGTTTTACGAGCTGAATCCCTCGATGGCCCCTGTGTTTGACAGTTGCTTCCCGACGGACGGGGCGGGCGCGTTCGGCGTTCCGACGGATCCCTCCTTCGGGCCGGGGGATTTTGCCGGACGGGATTTGGAGGGCATCCGGGATCTCTACGCGGGATCGGCCGGTGGAACGGGATTCGATCTGGCCTGGGCGATGGACGAAACGGGCGCGCCGGCAGCCCTTGCTGAAGCGCGGTATGTGCGGTTTTTGGTTCTTGCGGGCCATGCGGAGATCGACGCTGTGGCGACGGTTGTGCCTGAGCCGGGATCGCTTGCTCTGCTGGCGGCGGGACTGACTGCCTTGGGGATTGCGGGGGCGCGGCGCAGGAGGTGAGCCGATGCGTTCGCCCAACGCGCAAGGAAGAGCTGTTCCGGGGCTTCTGCCGGCTCTGATCTTGTTTTGGGTCGGAACGGC
>JAGHDA010000184.1 GCA_021160185.1 Verrucomicrobiota bacterium | reverse complement strand
GTCCAGTTCACCCGCAATCCGGGCGGCCTCGCCGGCGCGCTGAAGAAAATCGGCGGCATGGGATCCGATGCGCGAGCCGAGCACATAGCCGCCGATTTTCTTCAGCGCGCCGGCGAGGCCGCCCGGATTGCGGGTGAACTGGACCGCCGCGGCGTCGGCCAGATACTCCCGCTGCCGGGAGATCGCGCTCTTGATCAAACGCCCGAAGAAGACCCCGATCCAACCGATCACAAGCAATGCCAGGCCGAACAAGGCCATCTGCGGAGCGCCCTTGCCGCGCCCCCCCGAGGAGGAACGCCTGGAGCCGCCGAAGGAGACCCGGAGGAGAAAATAACCGATCATCGCGATGGCCAGGATGCCGCTCAGCAGGCCGATGAGCCGCAGGTTCAGCCGCATGTCACCGTTGAGAATATGGCTGAATTCATGGGCGACAACCCCCTGGAGTTCGTCGCGGCTCAGGAGATCCAGGCACCCTCGGGTGACCGCCACCACCGCGTCGGTGGGATAAAGCCCCGCCGTAAAGGCGTTGATCCCCCGCTCCTCATCCAGCACGTAGACCTCGGGAGCGGGCAAACCGGAAGCAATGGCCATTTCTTCGACCACGTTCATCAGGCGGCGCTCGGCCGGATCCTGCGTGTCCGGATTCACTGGACGGCCGCCCAGGGCGGAAGCCACCGCCGCGCCGCCCCGGCGAAGCTCGAGGATCTTGAACAGCGAGGCGATAAAGACAACCGCAAGCGTGCCGCCGCCCGCCCACAAGAAGAGCTGCGGATCCCAAAACCATTCCCCGAGGCGCGCCATCGCCTCGGGAAACGGGATGCGGCTCGGGCGGCGAAAGACAATCGCCGCCACGGCGTAAACCGCGAAGATGATGCAGAGAAGGCTAAGCGAGAAATAAAGAACCAGGAGCCGGGTGTTGCGCCTGGCAAGCTGTTGACGATCGAAGAAATCCATGGCGGCCTGCTCTCTCCGCGACCTGACTCTTCCCTTCGCCCCGCCTCCCCGCCGCAGGAAAGCGAAGAAACGCTCCATCCGGCGGGCGCGACTTCGCCCGATTTACGAGAAAGAAACCTTGGGGGCTTCCTTCTCAGCCTCGCTCTTGACCTCGAACAGCTCCGCCGGGCCGAAGTTGAACATCCCGGCAATGATGTTGACGGGGAAAGACTCCCGAGCCGTGTTGTAAATCATCACGGCGTCGTTGTACGCCTGCCTCGCAAACGCCACCTTGTTCTCCGTGCTCGTCAGCTCCTCCATCAACTGGGCCATCGTCTGGTTGGCCTTCAAGTCCGGATACGCCTCGGCCAAAGCGAACAGGCGGCCAAGCACGCCGGTCAGCGCGCCCTCCGCCTCGACCAACTTCCGCACCGAGCCCGGATCGCCGGGGTTTTGCGCGGCCTGGTTGCTCGCGGAGACGGCGGCGTTGCGCGCCTGAATCACCGCCTCGAGCGTGCCCCGCTCGTGCTTCAGGTATCCCTTGGCTGTCTCAACCAGATTCGGAATCAGGTCGTAGCGGCGCTTGAGCTGGACGTCGATCTGGGCGTAGGCGTTTCGGAACCGATTGCGAAGTTGGATCAGCCGATTGTACGCCGCGACGATGTAGCCTCCGAGCAACACCGCCAAGCCCACAATCACCAAAAGAATCCATCCGGTCGCCGCCGCCAGATTTTCCGCGCGTGAAAATAGGTTCATTTTGTTTCCTCCTGTTCCTTTTCGCCGAAGTGAGGGCAATTTACCCGGCTCGAAACAAAAACGCAACCTCCAACCTCCCACAGAGGCCCGCGCCGCTTCCCGCGCCGGATTCGCGACAGTGGCGCCGACGCCATCCTGACTCCCTCTTTTCCCGGCCGAGGAGTCGAAAACGTCCCCTTACCAATAAATGATGAAACTTCGCCAATAAGCGAGAAGATCGTTCCCCGGCGGCTTGCTAGGAGTCTTCTGACATTCCCTATCAGGGCCATGCGGGAGAGTTCGGAAAACCGAAGGAACGGTTATACGGCGCTGATAGGGCAATGGCGGCGGGCGGCATATGGCGCGCCCGGCGCAACAGAAGGGGGCCCCCGCAAGGGGTGAAACGGAACTATAAGACAAAGGGAGTCAGAGTATGAGCAGCGAACTATACTATCCGCCGAAGGAACTCGCCGAGAATTCCAACATTATGCAGTGGATGCGCGCCCGAGGCATCTCGACCTACGAAGAGCTGCTGGAGCGCGCCAAGAACTATCAATGGTTCTGGGAGGAAATGGCCAAGGAGCTGGATTGGTTCCAGCCCTGGAACCGGGTCCTCGAGTGGAACCTGCCCTTTGCAAAGTGGTTCCTGAACGGCAAGTTCAACATCGCCCACAACGCGCTGGACCGGCACATGAAGACGCCGGTCAAAGACAAAGTGGCGTACATATTTGAAGGCGAACCCGGCGATGTGGAGCGTTGGACCTATGAGCAGCTTTTCCGGGAAACCAACCGCGTCGCCAACGCGCTGCGAAAGATGGGCGTGGGAAAGGGCGATCGAGTGACCATCTACCTGCCGATGATCCCCCAATTGCCCATCGCCATGCTCGCTTGCGCCAAGCTGGGCGCGATCCACTCGGTGGTGTTCTCCGGCTTCAGTTCCGGCGCCCTGCGGGATCGCATTGTGGACGCCGAGGCCAAGGTGCTGATCACCGCCGACGGCGCCTACCGCCGCGGCAAGGTGGTTCCCCTCAAGGCGAACGCGGACGCCGCGCTCGAAGAGACCCCGAGCGTTCAAAAGGTCCTGGTGGTGAAGCGGGTGAACAACGACGCCCCCATGAAGGAAGGGCGCGATCTCTGGTGGCACGAGGCCGCCCAGGCCGAATCCGATGAGTTCGAAACGCTGCAACTGGACAGCGAAGACATGCTCTACCTCCTCTACACCTCCGGCACCACCGGCAAGCCCAAAGGCATCGTCCATGTCCATGGCGGCTACGCGGTCGGCGTCCACGCCACCCTGAAGTATGTCTTCGACATCAAGGAAAACGACATCTACTGGTGCGCGGCCGACATCGGCTGGGTCACAGGCCACAGCTACATCGTCTACGCGCCGTTGATGCTGGGCGCCGCCTCCATCATGTATGAAGGCGCGCCGGACTACCCCGAGCCGGACCGGCTCTGGAAGATCATCGAGCGGGAAAAAGTCACCGTCTTCTACACCTCGCCCACCGCTGTGCGCATGTTTATGAAATTCGGCGAGGATTGGGTCAAGAAGCACGATCTTTCCTCCCTGCGCCTGCTTGGCTCGGTCGGCGAGCCGATCAATCCCGAAGCGTGGCGTTGGTATTATGAGCATATCGGCGGCTCGCGATGCCCCATCATGGACACCTGGTGGCAAACGGAAACCGGGATGTTCATGGTAACCCCCTTGCCCATCACCCCGCTCAAGCCCGGTTCGGCCACCAGGCCGTTCCCCGGCGTGGACGTGGACGTGGTGGATCAGCAAGGCAACCGCTCCAAAGACGGCGAAGGCGGCCTGGCGGTAATCAAACAGCCCTGGCCGGCCATGCTCCGGACACTCTACCGGGAGCCTGAGCGCTACAAACAGAACTATTGGTCGCGCTTCCCCGGACTGTATCTTACCGGCGACGCAGCGATGCGGGACGCCGACGGATACATCTGGTTCCGCGGCCGCGCCGACGAGGTGCTCAACGTGGCGGGCCACCGGCTGGGCACAGCCGAGGTCGAGAGCGCTTTGGTGGCCCATCCGGCGGTGGCCGAAGCCGCCTGCATCGGCGTGCCGCATGACGTCAAGGGCGACGTCCCCAAAGTCTACGTGGTCCTCAAAGCCGGCCACCAGCCCTCAGAGGAGCTGGCCGCCGAGCTCAAGAAGTGGGTGGCGAAGGAAATCGGCCCGATCGCCCGCCCGGAGTATGTCGAGTTCCGTGATAAACTGCCCAAGACCCGTTCGGGCAAGATCATGCGCCGCTTGCTCAAAGCGGAAACGCTCGGGCAGGATGTCGGCGACACCTCCACGCTTGATGAATAGCAAGCCGCCTCCCGCCGTCGTTCCGGCGTTCTAAACCGTTCGGGCCGGCCTCGAAATCCAAGCGAGGCCGGCCCCCAGAACGCGGCTTTTTCCACGATTTCCACCCGGAGGGGGCCCGCCGCGCCGGTTGACAAGGAAGAAAAATTTAAGATGCCTTATTTTTAACACAACCTGAAGTCTTATGAAGGAACCCCAACCCCCTTCCCGTTCGTGGCGATACTTGGTTCTGGTAGGCGCCGTGATGATTCAGCTCATCCTCGGCACCGTGTATGGCTACAGCATTTTCTGGGAGCCGCTCACCGCGGAGGTCTTCCCGCCGGTCGTCACGAAACAACAAAAAGCCGCCCTGGAACAAGAAGGCAAACTTGCGGAAAACGCAATTGTCGTCGAGGACGAGGCGGCGGCCAAAAAGCAGCGCGCCATCCACCAGGGTTATCTTAAATATGCCTTCAGCATCTGCATCCTGGCCTTTGCGGTCACCATGGTGTTCGCGGGGCGCGTTCAAGATCTCAAAGGCCCCAGGTTCCCGGCCATTGTGGGCGCGGCGCTCCTGGGGGGCGGCTTTCTGGCGGCGGGGCTGATGAAATCAGCCATCGTATTCCACTTGGCGCACGCCGCGTTCGTCGGAGCCATCGCGCTGCTGCTGCTGCTGCTGCTCCACGCCCTGACCCGCGATCTTGACCCGGAGAGCTATCCGGTCGCGCGCTATGCGCCGCTGGGCGTTCTTGCCGCGGTCATCGTGGCCGGGGCGGCTATCGGCTCGGAATATGTGGGCCGGCAGGGGCCGTGGGACAAGCTGTTGCTCCTGTGGGGCACGGTCGGCCTGCTCGCCGGAGCGGGAATCGGATTTGCCTACGTATGCCCCATCGCGGCGTTGGTGAAATGGTTCCCGGAGCACAAGGGCCTGGTCAGCGGCCTTGCGGTGGCAGGATTCGGATTCGGAGCGTACTTGTTCAGCAAGGAATATGGCGCTTTGGGCTATATTCGCGCGCACGGCATCGTTCCCTTCTTCACGGTCCACGGACTGGTTTGCCTCGTCGTGATCATCGTGGGCGCGCTGCTCCTCCGCAATCCCCCCGAAGCCGCGCCTGCGACGGCGGCCAAAGCGGTCCAGAGCGGGGAATCGACCTGGCAGGAAACCCTCCGCAAGCCTGCGTTCTACTTGTTGTGGCTGATGTTCTTCAGCGGGGCGATGGCCGGGTTGATGGTGATCGGCATCTTGAAGGTTTTCGCGGGAGAGCAGTTGGTCTCGGCCGCGCTTCAAGGCGGCGGAGCGCTCAGCGACGCTGCCCGCCAAGAGCTGATGCTAAAGGGCGCCGCGGCGGTGGGCTGGCTCGCCATCTTCAACGCCGTCGGCAGAGTGGTTTGGGGATTTGTCTCGGACCGCATCGGGCGCACCAGCGCTTTTATCGCGATGTTTCTGTTCCAGGC